>JAEYOT010000278.1 GCA_023411445.1 Pseudomonadota bacterium | reverse complement strand
GGGCGGCTCCGGCGCGGGGCCGAGCGGCAGCTGAGCCAGCGCGCTACGCCCGCACAGCAGCGCGGCGAGAGTCAGCGGAGCGAGCAGCGCCTTCGGCAACCGCCAAATGGTCCGCGGCCGAGCCGCTGGCTGTCAAGCCGGCCGCGATTCACGCGCCTTTGCGCGGGCCTCAGAACACCGGCGCTGACGGTACGCTCTCACGCGCCGCGCGGTTTCGCCCCACATCGTCCGTCTCTACCTTGCCGTCGCGCATGCGCACCACGCGGGGCATGCTCTCGGCGAACGCCGAGTTGTGCGTCACCACGACGATGGTCGTGCCGTGCTTGCGGTTGATCTCGAAGAAGAGATCGTGGATGGCGTCGCTGGTCGAGCTGTCCAGGTTTCCGGTCGGCTCGTCCGCGAGGAGCAGCTTGGGATCGAGCACGAGCGCGCGCGCGACGGCGACCCGCTGCTGCTCGCCACCGGACAGCTCGCCGGGGCGGTGCGTCACGCGGTGCGACAAGCCCACCTCCTCCAGCAGTGCCGCCGCGCGCTTCTCCATCTCCTTGCGCGGGCGCCCCTGGATCAAACCCGGCAGCATCACGTTCTCCAGCGCGTTGAACTCCGGCAGCAGGTGGTGAAACTGAAACACGAAGCCGATGCTCTTGTTACGCACGGCCGCAAGGCGCGTCGAGCTCATGGTGGTGAGCTCCTCGCCAGCCAGGCGAATGCGACCGGAGGTCGGCAGATCCAGCGTGCCGATGCAGTGGAGCAGCGTGCTCTTGCCCGCGCCGGACGCGCCCACGATGGCCAGGATTTGCCCCGCGTGAATGTTCAGATCGATGCCCTTCAGCACCTCGAGCTCGCGCCCCATGTGCTGAAACTTCTTGTGCAAATCCTCGACGATGACGAGCGCTTCGGCCATGTTGCTTCTCATTCGTACCGAATGCCCTCGACGGGTCGCAAGCGACTCGCCGCGAGCGCGGGGTAAACGGTGGCGAGGCTGGTGATGACGAGCGCGGCCAGCGCGACCAGCACGAAGTCGGTCACGTCCGCCGAGATCGGCAGGCGATCGACGTAGTACACGTCTGGATCGAGCCTGAGCCCGAACCAGGTGAGGCCTTTGATGGCGGCGAAGCCGGTGGCGACGCCGAAGAACGTGCCGATCGCGCCGATCAGCACGCCTTCGGTCATGAAGATGGCCAGGATGTGATTGTTGGTGGCGCCGAGCGACTTCAGCACCGCGATCTCTTTGCTCTTCTCCGTCACCATCAAGAGCAAGGTGCAGATGATGCAGAAGCTTGCGACCAAGATGGCCAGCGACAAGATCACGAAGGTGGCGATCTTCTCCAGCTTGAGCGCGGAGAAGAGGTTCTTGTTCAGCTCCATCCAGTCACGCACGCGCACGTCCTCGCGCTTGAGCTGCTTCTCGATCGCTGGGCGCACCTCCGCGACGCGCTCCGCCTCCGTCACCTTCACCTCGAGCGCGGTGATGTTCTGCCCGATGTCCAAGAACTGCTGCACTTCATCCAGCTTGGCGTACGCCTGGCTGGCGTCGTACTCGTACATGCCGCTGTAGAAGATGGCGGCGACGCGGAAACGCCGGCTCTTCGGCATCAAGCCCATCGGTCCCAGATCGCCGAGCGGGGAGACCAGCGTGATCTCGTCGCCCACGTACACGTGGAGGGATTTTGCCAGCTCGCGGCCGATCACCAGACCCGGGTATTGGTCCGGCTCGCTGACGGCGTCTTTGACGCTGGGGTCCAGCTCCGCGTCCAGCTTGCTGGTGTAGCGCTTGAGATCCGGCCCCTTCAGGTACACCTCGCCGCCCGGGCCGAGGCCGATCGGCTCGTTCGCCGGCAGGTTGTTCAGGCGCTTGGTGTCGTCCAGGTACTCGAACTTACCGACCTCGATGTTGGCGAGCAGATCGATCACCGTGCCGATGGTCTGGGTGTCCACGCCGCGCAGGAGCACGCCCGCCGTGTTGGAGGCGCTGGAGGCCATGGCCTCGCCGCCCGCTACGGGC
Organism: Pseudomonadota bacterium; assembly: GCA_023411445.1. Classification (GTDB taxonomy): domain Bacteria; phylum Myxococcota_A; class Polyangia; order Polyangiales; family Polyangiaceae; genus PMG-095. The sequence goes on along the minus strand of JAEYOT010000278.1, from coordinate 1,601 downwards.
GTGACCGCCTTCACGCCCGGGACCAGGCGCAGATCATCGGCCAGATCGCGCCAGTTGGTGAAGCCGCCCACCTTCTTGCTCTCGATGCGCACGTGCGCGTTGTTGCCGAGGATCTTGCGCTTCAGGTCGGCGCCGAAGCCGCCCATGATCGAGACCACGACGCAGAGCGCGAGCGCGCTCAGCGCCACGCCCACAATCGACAAGACCGAGATGATGGTGAGAAAGCCGCTCTTGGTCGCGCGCACGTGCCGAGCGCCGACGAACCAAACGAAGCCCCCGCGCTCGAGCGCGTCCAGCACGAACGGGATGGCCAGCGCGGAGATGCCGACCACGAGCCCCATGCCGGACACCACGGTGCCGACCCGCACCAGCTGGTGCCACAGCACGAACACGGTGCCCTTGGCGTTGGGCAAGAACGTGGTCGCGATGCCCAGGCCGGCGAAGGAGAGCAGGCACAGCAGCGTGAAGATGCGCAGCATCCAGCGCCACAGCCGCGGCCCCAGCTTGCGCGACAGCGCGCGGAAGCCGACGAACAAGAGCCCGATCAGCAGCAGGACGCCCAGCAGCACCACGCCGATGCGCCCGTACATGCCGAGCGAGATCCACGCCTTCGCGAACCAGCTCGTGGCCTCGGGCGCGCGTGGCGGGATGAGCGAGAGCAGCATCATTCCGGCCGCAGCAGCGGGAAAGCGATCACGTCGCGGATGGAGGCTTGGCCCGCGATGGCCATCACCAGGCGGTCCACGCCCAGGCCGAAGCCGGCGGCCGGCGGCATGCCGTGCTCCAGCGCCATGATGTAGTCCTGGTCGAAGTCCATCGTCTCTTCCGCGCCGCGCGCCTTGGCCTCGACTTGAGCGCGGAAGCGAGCAGCTTGGTCGTCCGGATCGTTCAGCTCGCTGAAGGCGTTGCACAGCTCACGGCCGTGCACGAACAGCTCGAAGCGATCGACCAGCGTGGGGTCGCTGTCCTTCTTGCGCGCCAGCGGCGAGACCTCGAACGGGTAGTCGATGATGAAGACCGGCACGCTCCTCTGACCATCCTGGCTGCGGTAGTCCTCCGGCAAAAACGGCTCGGCCAGGTACTCGTAGGCCACGAACAGCCGCTCGCCCGGCAGCGAGCAGTGGCTGAGCGCTCGGCGCAGGTTGCCCCAATCGATGCGGCCCGCGCGCTCGCTCACCTGCTTGTAACCGTCGACCTCGGCGTCGATGGGGCTGGGCAGGCGCTTGCCGTCCGGCCCCAGCACGAAGGCGAGCTCCGCCAAGCGCTGGACGATGGTCGCGGGCAGACCGGCCTTGGCCAGCGCCTGCTCCACGGCCTGCTGCATCGGCACGCGCGCGAACGGCTCCTCGAACGTGAACGGCCGCTCCGCCCGCACCTTCTCCGCCGTCTCCCCCAGCCCCAGCTCGCGCAGCCGGGCGAGCACGAAGGCGTCCACGTGACGCAGCAGCGCCTCCGTCATCGGCATCAGCGTGTCGTACGTGGCATACGCCATGTAGAACTCGAGCATCGTGAACTCGGGGTTGTGGCGCGTGCTGATGCCCTCGTTGCGGTAGCAGCGGCCGATCTCGTACACGCGCTCGAGCCCGCCGACGAGCAGACGC
>JAEYOT010000258.1 GCA_023411445.1 Pseudomonadota bacterium | reverse complement strand
CTGCAGCTTCTCCAGGTACGTCTCCGGCATGTGCGCGATCGAGAGCGCGAAGACGTCTTTGATTTGCAGCGTTGCGATCACGACGGCGATGCCGGCGGTAAAGCCGGTCGTGACGGGATGCGGGATGAACTGGATCAGCCGGCCGAAGCGCGCCACGCCCATCAGCACCAGCATCACCCCCGCCATCAGCCCCGCCGTGAGCAGACCGGAGAGACCGTGCCGCGTGACGATCGGCGCCAGGATCACCACGAACGCCGCGGTCGGCCCCGTGATCTGAAACTTGGAGCCGCCCGTGAGGGCGACGACCGCCCCGGCCACGATCGCGGTGTAGAGGCCGTGCTGGGGCGGCACCCCCACCGCGATGGCCAGCGCCATCGACAACGGAAGCGCCACGACACCGACGACCAACCCTGCCAGGAGGTCCGCGCGAAAATCGGCGATGCCGTAGCCCTGCCCGAGCGCGCGCCGCAACGCAGCACCCACCGGGAAATGCAACTGCGCTCGGGCGCGAGCGGGAAAGAGCGAGAGGAGTGAGCTGCGCTCCGACATGCCGTCCTCAGCCTGCGAAAAAGTCCGACAGGACAGCAGCCACGTGCTTCGGCTCCGCGTCGTGGTTTTGCTCTGCCAGCGAGCGCCGCTCCGCTCGCGGCATCGCAGCAGCGAGGCGCGCCACTCCGGCGCGCAGCCAGGCCGGGCTCAGCGAGCCGTCGAGCAGCAATGTCTCCGGCTCGACGCGCGCGGCGCGCGCCACGATGGTGGCCGGGTCAGCGGCCAGGCGCGCGTCGTAGCTCAGGGTGTGCGCGAGCGCTTCGAGCGACGGCCAGGCGCGGCTGGCCTTGGTGCGCTCGAGCGCGGCTGGCGGTAGCCCGATCGCGCGGCTCAAGAACAGCTCTGCGGCCTCAGCGCGCTTTCCGCGCTCGGCGAGCTGCTCGAGCTGCTCCGGCAGATCTGCCGGCAACGCCGGCCGTCCTTCGAGCACCAGCGGGGGCTCGTACAGCGCAAGCTTCGCGATGGGGAGACCTGCCAGCGCTGCCTCCAGCGCCAAGATAGCCCCCGACGAGTGCCCGTACACGAAGGCTCGCCCGCCCGCTTCCTGGAGCAGCGCTTTCAGGTCTTCCACCTCACGCTCGAGGCGATACGGGGGGACGTGGCTGCTCTCACCGCGAGCTCGGCGATCGTAGCAGTAGACGCTGAAGCGCTGGCTCAGCTCGGCGGCGAGCGGCGTGCCCGCGCTCCGTGCGCGGTGGTCGCAGAAAGCGCCTCCGACCAGGATCAACGCCGGACCGCTTCCCGACCGCTCGAATGCAATGCTCGACCCGTCGCGCGACCTGACCTTTTCCATGGACATGAAACGGCGGCAGGATACGCCCTAGCGCACAAAGAGGAAGCGCCCCGCCCATCGCCGCGCAAATAGGCTGGTTTCGCACCGCACCGAGCTTGGGTGCCTTCGCGGTTTCTGGCGTGTGTCGCCGCGCTACGACGCGAGCGGGCGGCGCATGGCTGACTCGAAGGCGCTCCGATCCGAGTACAAGTGCGCCTTCTCTCCGAGCTCGGAGAAGCGCTTGACGGCTTGCGCGCTGAGCTGAACGAAGTACGAGCCGGTGAGCATGCTGACGCGCGCCAGGCGCGCGCGGTTGCGGCGGAGCCAAAGCGCCCAGCTCCCGCTCACGTCTAGCGAGGCGCCAACCGCATCCTCCAAGTCGATGAACAGCTCCAGAGGCTGACCCGATTCGAGCTCTCGCTCTAGCGCGGCGAACGGCTCCGCACCAAGCTGCCCCCGGTCACGACCAGATAGGACGACGAGCACGCGCCCTGCCGCAGGCCGCGAGATGGCGAGCGAGCATTCGGCCGTCCTGAACAGCGACAGATCGCGAGTCATACGCTCGCAGCGTACGCCAGCACCAGCGCAGCGTGTCTAGCCGCCTGCGTGCGGCCCCTCGGCCCTGCCGAGGCATTCGGCCGCGCTGCGCTGGCTCCATGGCTAAAAGCGCGCTGGCCGAGCGATGAAACGGATGAAGCATTTCGCCCCACGCACATGGCGACTTTCCCGTCAGCGCTTGTACGACAAGGCCTCTTGTTGCCGCGTGGCGAGCTGTTAGCGTCGAGGAGCGGTCGAAGCGGGTATCGGACTGCGTCGACCCAACCTTCTTGAGCAGGGGGCTCGTCCGTCGGGCCGCAGGAGAAGACCATGGCTGTCGCGGAAGCACAGAACACGCGTGTCGCGTTGCGCGTCCTCTCGGTTCAAGGCTCACCAGCACGCGCCGCGGAGCTTGGCAGCGCGCTCGGCGCCCAGGGCTACGTTGCCGAGCTCGACAGCGTTCAGACGCGCGAGGAGCTGCAGCGAGCGCTGGCACGGTCCGCGCACGACGTGCTGCTCTGTGACTACGCTGCGGCGCTGGACGGCTTCGCCGTGCTGCGCGCGGTGCAGGCGCACGGCGCAGACCTACCGTTCGTCGTCGTCTGTGAAGAAGTGGATGAAGCTAGCGCGATCGAGCTGATGCGAGCGGGCGCGCACGACGTGCTCCTGCACAGCAAGCTCGCACGTCTGGGTGCGGTGGTCGAGCGCGAGCTGCGCGAGGCCGCTATCCGCGCCGAGCGCAGGCGCCTGCAGCAGCAACTGCTACTCGCCGACAGGCTCAGCACGGTCGGCACGCTGGCCGCGAGCGTGGCTCACGAGATCAACAACCCGCTCTCCTACGTGCTCGGCAACATCGAGTTCGCGCTGGCGCGGCTCCGCCCTGGCAGAGCTGCCGACGAGGACGTGCTGCAGGCGCTATCGCACGCCCGCGAGGGCTCCGAGCGGCTGCGCGCCACCACCCGCGATCTGAAGGTATTTTGCCGCACGGACGACGACGCGCGCGGCGCCGTGAACGTGCGCAAGGTGCTCGAGTCTGCCATCAACATGGCCTACAACGAGATCCGCCACCGCGGCCGGCTGCGCAAGGAGCTCGAGGCGGTCCCGGCCATCGAGGGCAACGAGAACCGGCTGGGCCAGGTGTTTCTGAACCTGCTGCTCAACGCCGCCCAAGCCCTGCCGGAAGGCCAAGTGGACGAGAGCGAAATCGTGGTATCGGTCCGCAGCGAGCAGTATCAAGTCGTGGTCGAGATCAGCGACAACGGCTGCGGCATCTCCGAAGAGTCCATGCAGCACCTGTTCGAGCCTTTCTACACCACCAAGCCGGTAGGGGTCGGCAGTGGCATCGGCCTCTCCATCTGTCGCAGCATCGTGCAAGAGCTGGGCGGGCAGATCGACGTGGAGAGTAGCCCGGGGCAAGGCGCGTCGTTCCGAGTCAGCCTGCCAGCGCTGGAGGCTTCTTACGGCTCGCGTCCGCCCGGCGCCGGGCCGCTCGCGACGCGGCGCGCCCGTTTGCTGGTGGTGGACGATGAGCCGGCGCTGTGCGCGGTGCTCAAGCGCCTGCTGGGCGGCGAGCACGAAGTGCACACCTTTCTGGATGCCGGCGAGGCGCTGAGCATGCTGCAGCGCGACGACGCGTTCGACGTGGTGTTCTGCGACTTGATGATGCCGCGCATGTCCGGCGCGGCCTTTTACGAGAAGCTTGGCGCAGTGGCTCCTCGGCTGCAGGCGCGCACGGTGTTCTTGACGGGCGGAGTGTTGAGCGGTCCAGCGCGCCAGTTCCTGAGCAGCGTGGAGAGCCGCGTGCTCGAGAAGCCGTTCACCTCTCGCGCGCTAGAGGAGTCCATCGCGCGGCTGCAGGAGACGTGCCCGAACTCCGGCACCTGGCTGACCAGCGAGGCGCTGGGTGAGCGGCGGCGCGCGCGCTGAGCCGAGCAGTTAGGCGCTCGAGCGCGGTCACGGGCCGACAGACTGAGCCCAGATCACGACCTCCCCACCGCGATTGGCCACGAACGAGACGCCGCCGTCTTGCGAGATGACCACGGCCAGGCCGCCCGGGTGATCGTTGACGAAGCGGTAGGCGGCGCGATGCCGCGTGCCCACGTTCTGCACGTCCTCGTCCTCCAGCTGCACGCCTTCGGGGTCCAGCGCGCGCCGCACGCGCCGCGGAGACGGCAGCTCGGCCGACACCTCTGCGCCGAAGCCGAGCACCCCGAAGCGCTTGTCGAGCACGAGCGCGCCATCGATGGCGGCCAGGTTGGCCAGCACCCGGCTGAGCTCAAACACTTCCTGCTCCAGCGCGCCGAGCCGCGCGTCTTCGGCTGCGTCGAAGTCCGCCCAGCCCACGGAAGGCTTGTTCGTGGTGGCGGCCACCGCTTGCAAGAGCTTGAGCAGCAGCGTGCCGTAGCGGTGCGAGGGCTCGTCCTGCTCGAAGCGGTACTTCAGGCGCAGGGCAGCCTCGGGCGCAGCGTCGCGCTCTGTCTCCACCACCAGGAGCAGGCCGCCGTGACGAGCGCCACGCAGCAGCTGGATGGTACGGCGCAGCAGGTGCTGCCCGATCCTGCCGACTAGCGAGTGCTCGGCCGAGGTAGGAGACGGCACGCCGGCCTGCGCTGCCTGATGCGCCGCCCGAACCAGCTCACGCTCGCGCGCGAACATGGCGGGCAGCCACTCGGACTCGAACACGTCGAGCGTCGCGTCTACCACCTGGCCGCGCTCCAGACCGCCGATCAGCTTGCCGGCGCGCCGCACCGCCAGCTGCCCGGGACCGGTCACGTGCACGATCGGATCGTACGTCCAGTTCGGCACGCTGCTGCGCCCGCCCCAGGTAGGCGCGAGCCACGCGGGCCC
>JAEYOT010000256.1 GCA_023411445.1 Pseudomonadota bacterium | reverse complement strand
GCCCAGCACTCGCACCACTCGCCCACGGGCGCGGGCGGCGCTTGCCTCAGCTGCCACATGCCGAAAAAGAACATGGGCTTGGCCTACGATTTCACCGCGTACCACCGCATCGGCTCGCCCACGGACCCAGCGCGAGTCGAACGGGATCGGCCGCCTGAGTGCGCGCTGTGCCACGCGGACCGCAGCGTGGAGCAGCTGGTGATGACGATGGAGAAATGGTGGGGCAAGCGCTACGACCGCGCGCGCCTCGCCCAGCTGTACGGCCGAGATCTGAAGAAGAACGCCGTGCGTTTGACGCTCTTGGCCGGCAAGCCCCACGAGCAGGCGTTGGCGGCGGACATCGCCGCGCGCCATGACCTGACGGGCACCATGGACTCCGGCGTGGCGCTGCTATCCAGCGACTACCCGCTAGTACGCTATTTCGCCAAAGCCAGCCTGGAGCGGCGCATGGGCCGCGCCTTGCCGCTGGACATGAGCCTGAGCGGCGCGCAGCTGGTGGAGCAGGCGCGCGCGGCCCTGGCTGAGACACCCTGAAGCTACCGCGCGAGCGCCGCCAGGCACTCGTAGGCCGCGTACTTGTAGGAGTCCGACAGGGTTGGGTAGTTGAACACCATGTCGATGAACAGGTCCACGGTGCCGCCGAGGTAAATCGCGGTTTGCCCGATGTGGACGAGCTCGCTGGCGCGCTCGCCGATCACGTGCACGCCGATGATCTTGCGATTCTCCCGGTGCACGATCAGCTTGGTCACGCCGTCCGAGTCACCCGTGATCTTGCCGCGCGCGTTGTGCTCGTAGAGCGCGCGCCCGGACACGTACGGAATGCCCTTCTGCTGGCACGTCTCTTCCGTCTCGCCGAAGGCGCTGCACTCCGGGATCGTGTAGATGCCGTACGGCATGGTCTCGGCGACCGAGTGCTTGTAAGAGAAGCCGAAGGCTTGGCACACCGCCACGCGCCCTTGCTCCATCGAGACCGAGGCCAAAGCCGGAAAGCCGATCACGTCGCCCGCCGCCAGGATGTGCGGCACCTTGGTGCGAAACTGCGCGTCCACCGGCAAGTAGCCGCGAGAGTCCGGCTCGATTCCGACGCTGGCGAGGCCCAGCCCCTGGGTTGCCCCGGTGCGGCCAGCAGCGAACAACAGCTGCTCCGTGACCAGCTTGCTGCCATCGGACAGCGACGTCTCCACGCCGCCGGCGACGCGCTTGACCGCGCCCCAGCGCTGGCCCTGCACGAGCCGGATCCCGGAGCCTATCATCGCGGCCTTCAGGCGCGACACGATCTCCAAGTCCAAGAACGGCAAGATCTCTGGGCGAGCGTCCACCAGCGTGACCGCGACGCCGAGCGCGGCGAACATGCTGGCGTACTCACAGCCGATCACGCCGCCACCCAGGATGGCCAGGGACTTCGGTAGCGTGTTGATGTCCAGGATCTCGTCGCTGTCGTGGATGAAGTCATCCGCGAAGTCGATGTCGGCGGGGCGGTGGGGCTTGGAGCCGGTGGCGATCAGGATGAATTCGCCGTAGATGCGGCGATCGTCGTCTCGCGACGTGATCAGCACGGTGTGGTCGTCCACCAGCTGCCCGCGGCCGTGGAAGTAGGTGATGTTGTGGCGCTCGAAATTGTGGCGGAACGAGCGCGCCTCGGCGGCGGCGATCGCGTTCTTGCGCGACATCAGCCGCGGCACGGTGGCCTGCGCGTCGAGCTCCACCGCGACGCCGTAGAGCGCCCGCGCGCGGTGGCCGGACAGGTAGAGCGCCGTCTCCCGCAGCGTCTTGCTGGGCAGGGTGCCGGTGTGGACGGCGGCGCCGCCCGGCTCGGCTTCGCGCTCGATCACCGCTACCCGCTTGCCGAAATAGGCGGCTTGGGCGGCGGCCTTTTCGCCCGCAGGACCTGCGCCTATCACGACCAGATCGAACCGCTCGATTGCTCCCGGAGTCGACACGACGCGTGAGCTTAACCCCGGCTGGCCGAGCTACGCTAGCGCTGCCTTCAGAAAGCGGCCGCGGCGATAGCTGACCCAAAACACCAGCGCTAGCGCGACATAGCTCAGCGCGACCGTGAGCCACACCTGGGTCAGGCTCCGCTCGGGCGACCACAGCAGCAGCAGGGCCGCCGGTAGCTGGACCAGCAGCACCACACACACATCCAGCACCAGCGCGCGCAGCGGAGTGCCCGCGCCCTGCATGGCGGACCCCAGCACGATACCGACGCCGAGCGCCACGTAGCTGGGCGCGACCCACGACAGGTAGCTCTCAGCCACGGCCAGCACGTGGGGCTCTTCGGCGAAGAACCCGACGATGGCCGCGCTGTACCGGACGTAGAGCAGGGCCAGCGCGCCCATCATGATCGCGTTGTAAAGGGCGGCCCAGTAGCCGCTGTGCTTGGCACGCCCTGGCTGCGCCGCGCCCAGGTTTTGGCCGACGAAGGTCTGCACCGCGCTGCCCCAACCGATGCTGACGAACAGCGCCATCGTCTCGAAGCGGAAGACGACGCCGAGCGCGGTGGTGGCGGTCTGATCCGTCACGCTGGTGAAGGCGCGAGCGACGAGCGCATGCGTGAGCAGCATGGCGCACATGCGCACGCATAGCTCTGCGCTGGAAGGCCACGCCAAGCGCAGCACCTCCAGCACGGTCTCACGGTTGGGTAGAAGCGAGATCGGCGCGCGAAAGAAGCCCAGGCGCTTGGCGGCGTAGAAGCCGAGCGGGAGCAGGATGACGGCGCGCGCCAGCAGGGTGGCTACACCGGCGCCGAACAGCTCCAAGCGCGGAATGCCCAGCGTGGAGGCGAGCCCCGGGCCCCAGGCGAGCGCTTCTGGAGCGGCTCCTGGACCGAAGATGAACAGAACTGCTAAGATCAGGTTCAGTACGTTGCCGAGCACCAGGAACACGACTGGTGTCTTCCCGCTGCCAACGGCGCGCAGCAGGCTCGCGAAGTGCAGCACCAAGAACATGGTGACGCTGCCGCCCATCACCACCGTGAGGTAGTCCGTGCCGCGCGTGACGACCTCGCCCTTCACGCCGATCACGTCAGCGAGCAGCGCCGAAGCGCCCAGGCCGCCGATCAGCGCCAGCGCCGCGCCCAGCGTGAGCACGATCAAGCCCGACTGCCAGGCGATGCGCCGAGCCTCCGCCTGATCGCCCCGCCCCCAGGCGCGGCTCACCAGGCTGGCGGCGGCTACGCTGACGCCGTAGCTCACGATGGTGCCGATGGCGGCGAGCTGATCGCAGATGCCGATCGCGCCGAGCGCGGGCCCGGCTACCTCCGGCGGCAGGCGCGAGATCAGGTACGCATCCACCAAGTTGAAGGCCGTCTGCAGGCCCATGCCGATCGCAAGCGGCGCGCCGAAGCGCAGCACCTCGAACGGTAACGGGCTGCGCAGAATGCGTTCGCTGCGGGGATCCAGCGCCGCCGAGCTCACGCGCTGGCGGCTCCTGGCGGGTCGCGATCGCGCTCGAAGCAGGTCTGCGGGAGGCGACGCTGCTTGCGCACCAGCGCCGTGCGCTGCACGAACGCGGCCGTAACGGGGTCGTGGTAGCCGCTGGGGCGTGGCAGCTCCGGATCGTCGTGACCCGGGTAGTGCGCGGCGATGCGCTGCATGAACAGCTCGCGCACGTACTTGCCGACCAGCGACGCCAGCATCACGAGCGGCGCGCGTGCGTCAGCATCCCGCACGAAGCGCACCTGTCCCAGCTGCGGGAACTGGTAGGCGCTCTCCGCGTGCCCCTCCACGATCTTGGCGTGCAGCCAGCCGCTGAGCGGGCCGAAGAACTTGGAGTATTCACCGATGCCGCCGACCTTGCCGCACACCGCGTGCACGGGCGCGCCTGCTCGGCTTCGCAGCTTCAAGATCAGCTGCTCCATAGCGTGCAGATCGCTCACGAAGCGGTTGATGCCGCGCGCGCGGTTCTGATTGAGCTTCTGCGTGCACACCACGCTGGTCTGCACGTCCAGGATGCGCACGCCGCGGCCCGCGAAGGCGCGCAGGTGCCGCTCGGCGCGCCCCCGCTGCTCTTCCGTAGAGCAAAAGGTTTCACGCTGCTCGGCCCAGCACTGCGCGGCGGCGGACTTGGGGCATGGCTCGCGCAGCTTGGCGGTGCCTTCGAGCGACAGACGTTCGAACAGCTCCGCCGGGGTGCGCGCCACGTTGCCGGTGAGCACGCGCGCCCAAGCCTCACCGATGCCCACGTCCGTGTGAGACATGAGGCGCTTGGAGTCGTCTAAATCCTCCCGGATGCTCTTGGGGAGCTTGCGGGAGAGGAAGCGCTCGCCCGGCTCCCCATCTACCTCGGCCAGGACGGCCGTCACGATCATGGGGCCGAGCCGTGAGCCCAAGCCGTTTTCGTCTGCGCCGATGTGGAAGGTTGCCATCAACCGCCGGACACGGGGGGAATGAGCGCTACGACGTCGCCGCTGTGCAAGGTCTGCGAACGGTTGCTGAACTCTTCGTTGACGGCAACCCGGATCGACCCGAGCCGCTCCTCGAGCGCAGCGTGGCGTTGCACCAGCGCCTGCAAGAGCGCCTCGACGTCCGCGCCGGCAGGCAGGTCTAGCCTTTCTTCGCCCGTGCCGGCGAGATCGCGCAGCGCGGCGAAATACAGCACGCTTACGGTGAGAGCTAGTGGTTGTCCGGAGCCCGGCACGGCTGGAAGCTAGTGGAGCGCAAGTGGGATGGCATCAACTTTGCGCGGCCCTTGCGCGCCCCAGCGAGCGCCCGGAGAGGGTGCTGTGGTAGAACGCGGAACGAAGGAGCTGCAGAATGGCTGAGGAAAAACCGCGGCTTGGCCGCGACGTGTACGTGGCGCTAGCGGCAGTGGGCTGGGCGGACGGTCACCTCGACCAGGAGGAGGCGGACGCCATCGTCCGCACCGCGCTCGAGGAGGGGCTGGACATCGCCGAGATCGCGGAGATCGAGGCCGCCACCAAAGAGCCCATCGATCTCGGCGTCATCGACCGCAAGAACTTGTCGAAGGAAGATCGCTTGTTCGTGTACGCGGTGGCCTGCTGGCTCACGCGGCTGGACGGCGTGGTGACAGAGGCGGAGCTGGCCGCCTTGAGCAAGCTCGGCGAGGCCCTGAAGATCCCGGAGAAGCCGCGGACCATCGTGGACGGCATCGCCCAAGAGGTAGCCAACCGCGGGGACGACCGCCCGGATCGCTACGACCTGCTGGGTCTACGCCGCGCCATCGGCGACCGCCTGAAATCCGCCCAGGCAAGAAAAGAAGCCGAATAGGCGCGCGGCTGCGGCAGGTGAGCCGCTTTGTCAGCGACCAACACTTTAGTTTTGGTCGGAGCCAGCCGTCTGTGAGATCGGCCTCACTGCCCGGGCTCGCCGATGATCGCCGCAGTCACTACACGCGCGGAATCGACCGGAAAGTCTCCGCTTTCCGTCGTTGCACTGCAAATCGTCCGCGAGGCGCTCAAGCCGGACGTCTCGCCGACGGACCTCGCCAAGCTGGCCGAGAGCGATCCCGGCTTCGCGCTGCGCATCATCTCGATGGTGAACAGCGCGGCGTTCGGCTTCAACCGCAAGGTGTCGGACGTGCGCCAGGCGACGGCCTTCATTGGCGTGCGCGGCCTGCGCAGCTTGGGCTTGTCCTTGGCCGTGTCCGATATGGTGCCGCAAGGCCCGGACGGGCAAACGCTGCTGGGCAACTCGCTGCGACGAGCGATAGCGGCCCAAATGATCGCGCGCAAGCTGGGACACCGCGAGGTAGACGAGTTTTTCACCGCCGGCTTGTTCCTGGAGGTCGGGCTGCTCGCGCGAGCGCGCGAAGACCTGGTCTCGGCCGGGCGAGTCGCGCGCTTGCCGGCTGCGGATCGGGTGGTGTTCGAGCGCGCGGAGCAAGGCACCGATCACGCCGTGCGCGGCGCGGAGCTCACGCGCGCCTTCGGGCTGCCTGCGGAGCTGATCGAGGCTGTCGCGCTGCACCACGAGCCGGTCATGCCAGACGCGCCGCTGGCTCGGGTGGCGTGGGTCGCCGAGCGCGTCGCGGCCGTTTGGGAGGGCGGTGACGTGCCTACGCTGCAGGCAGAGGCGGCGCGCGCGCTGGCGTCGCTCGGCATTGTCGATCGCGACATCGCGGAGCTGCTGGAAACGCTGCCCGGGCTAGTGGCGGACGGCGGCGCGGCCTTCGAGCGAGAGGTTGGCCCGCAGAAGGGCGTCGACCAGCTGCTGCTCGACGTGAGTCGCAGCCTGCTGGAGATGAACCAGAGCTACGAGAACATGGTGCGGCGGCTGGAGACGCTGCTGACCGAGAAGGAGGAGCTCTCCGCCAAGCTCGAGGCGGCCAACCAGGAGCTGCAACGGCTGGCCAGCACGGACGCGCTGACGGGCCTGCCCAACAAGCGGTCGCTGGAGAGCGCGCTCACACGCGATCTGGCGCGGGCGGACCGCGACAAGACGTGGTTGTCCTTGGTCGTGGTGGACGTGGACCATTTCAAGCGGTTCAACGACCTGTACGGTCACGCTACCGGCGATGACGTGCTCAAGGCCGTGGCGCGGGAGCTTTCGAAGCACCTGCGCGCCGGAGACTTGGCGGGTCGCTACGGCGGCGAGGAGTTCGTGCTGATCTTGCCGGGCAGCAACATGATCGGCGCGCGCATCGCGGCCGAGCGGATCCGAAAGACGTTGGAAGCGCTCGTGGTCGACACGGAGCACGGACCGCTCAAGGTAACGGCCAGCTTCGGTGGCGCCTCCGTCTGTGGCCCCGGCTGCGCCGGTAAGCGCGACGAGCTGTTCGCGCGCGCCGATCAGGCGCTGTACGAGGCGAAGCGCACGGGGCGGAACCGCGTGGTCGTGTCCGACGTCGCGAGCCAGCCGGCGGCCGAGTGAGCCGCGCCTACGCGAGCAGCTCGGTCTTGGCGACCGGGTAGCCGTCGGGGCGGCGCACGGCGTACGACAGCGCCAGCACTTCTACCAGCACCGTACGGTAGACGACATGCACGTCGTCCACGTCGATGTCCTCGGCGTGGGCGTCGAGCGTTGCGTCGATGTGCTCGTGCACGAAGGAGAGCACGTGCGGCTGCTCCATGGCGATGACGTCGTCGCTGTCCAGCGACTCTGCCGGATCGGCTCGGCGCAGCTCCTCATCCAGCGTGAGCAGCTCGTCCGTGGCGGCTAGCTGCTCTTCCGTCACCTCTTCCAAGTGGCTGCCGTGGGCCTTTTCGAACGCGAGCCACAGGGTGAGCGCTAAAAAATAGCCGAGCGCCAGCGCCGTCTCGTCGAGCGGGCGACCGAGCGCTTCAGCCACGTGGCTGGCCAGGGCGGGCTGCGCGCGCTCAAGCGCTCGAAGGCTTCATCCAGCTGGCTGCGTGCCTCTTCGTCGTCGTCCGCCAGCCCTTCGCGTACGGTATCCAGCGCGTGCTGCGGAACCCCGGCGTAGGACGGGACGGGGCGAATGGCGGAGCGTCGGACCCACACGGTGCTGTCCATGATGTAGCACGCAAAATCGAGCGTGGAAACTCGCACTTCTCGCGTGTAAATCACGCGTGCGCTGCGCGGCCGCGCTCACGGCACTCGATCATGACCCAGTCCGAATCAGAAGCTCGCAGCCGAGCGTGGCCCAAACGTTTGATTTCACTTGGGCGTGCGCAGATCGCTGGGCTAGCCTGTTTACCCCTGCTCGTGGTCGCGCTGGCGTTTGCCGCCGCGCGTTCGAAGCACGGCGTGCTCGCTGGCGTGTGGGTCGGCGGGATCGATCTTTCCGATCTGTCCGCGGAGCAGGCCACGAAGCGACTCGATGAGCGGGCGCGCGCCGTCCACGCGTCCAAGCTCGCCCTCCGCGTGGCGGACCAACGCGTGGAGCTGTCAGCGGCCGAGCTGGGGCTCAGCTTGGCTCCTGCCGCCTCCGCGCAGCGCGCGCTGGCGGTGGGCAGGAGCGGCCGCGTGCTGGCCGACGTGTGGCGCTACGTGCGCTCGCTATGGGTCGTGGAGCAGCTACCGTTCGTCGTGCAGGTGGACGCTGCCAAGCTCGAGCAGGCGCTCGCGACCAGTGAGCCGCGGTTGATCACGGATCCGCCGTTTCCCGGCGGCTTCGAGCTTGGCCCGGATGGGCCGCGCGCCGTGCCGCCGAGGACCGGTCGAGCGCTGGTGCGAGACGCCGGGCGGAGCGCTTTGGTAGTGGCGCTCGCCAGCGGACAGCTCGGCGGCGACGTGGTGCTGCCGACGCGCGCCGTGACCCACGAGCTGGCGGCCGGCTCCCTGCAGCGCTGCGTGGAGCGTGCCCGTGCCTTGCTGGCGGCGGATATCTCGCTCAGCGCGGGAGAGCGCAGCTTGCAGGTGACGCCAGCGGAGCTGGCGCCGCTGCTCACGACCGAGCTCAAGGATAGCGAGCTCGTGCTGCTGCTCGAGCCGGCGCGGCTGGAGCAGTGGCTTTCGGGACAGCGCGCGGCGTTCGAGGCGCCGCCCCGCGACGCCTCCTTCACTGTCAGCGCGCGGGACGAGGTGCAGATCGTGCCCGGTGAGCCCGGCGTGCGCCTGGTCGCAGAAGACGTAGCGGCGGCGTTGTGGGCTGCCTCCACGCAGCCCGAGCGGCGCGGCGAGCTGCCGCTCAGGCGTGAGCCGCAGCCGGCCAGAACGACCGAGCAAGCGGAGCAGCTCGGGATCAAGCAGCTCGTCGGCTCTTTCACGACCCGCCATCCGTGCTGCGAGGCGCGCGTCGCCAACATCCATCGCATCGCGGAGCTGATGGACGGGCTGGTGGTGGAGCCGGGCCAGACCGTGTCGGTCAACGCAGTGGTGGGGCCGCGCACGCAGAAGAACGGCTTCGTGCCCGCGCCCAGCATCGAGGAAGGCGAGATGGTGGACACGGTGGGCGGCGGCGTGAGTCAGTTCGCTACCACGCTGTTCAATGCCCTGTTTCACGCCGGCTACGACATCGTGGAGCGACAGCCGCATAGCTACTGGTTTCCGCGCTACCCGATGGCGCACGAAGCCACGCTGAGCTGGCCGAAGCCGGACGTCATCTTCAAGAATGACACCAGCGCCGGGCTGCTGGTGAAGACCAGCGTCACCAAGACGAGCGTGACGGTGAAGCTTTACGGTGACACGCAGGGTCGCAAGGTCACGTCGAGCGTCTCCGAGCGGCGCGACATCGTGAAACCTGGCGTCGAGCTCCTTCCCAACCGCGACATCGAGCCGGACAAGGAGAAGGTGAAAGAGGGCGGCATGATCGGCTGGAGCGTGATCGCCTCGCGCACCGTCACGTTCGCGGACGGCACGAAGAAGGAAGAGAAGCGCAAGGTGACGTACAAACCGAAGGTGAGGCGCGTCGAGGTTCACCCCTGTCGCATCCCCGACGGCGAGCCGGGCGCCACCGGTGAGCCTTGCCCGGAGCCCGAAGACGCGGAGCAGCCTGCCGACGCCGAGCAGCAGGCTCAGGCCGAGTAGGGCACGCTGGCGCGGTAGATGCGCCCCGCCCCGCGCAGCGCAAGCCGCCCGCTCTGCGCTTCCACGAAAGCCGAGCGGCCGCCGGATAACGTGAGCGACCGTCCTTCGCTCTCGAGCTCGACCGTGCCGCTCGTTACCAGCCAGATCTCCGGACCCGCGACGTCGACGAGCCGCTCGCCGTCCGCGACGTCGAAGTACGACAGCGCGAACTCGCGCGCCGGCGCGGCGTAGCGCGCCTCGCCTTCTACCAAGAGCGGGTGGATGGGGCTAACGGCTAGCGGCGTGAAGTCCAAGATCCGCAAGAGCTCGGTCACGTTGACGTGCTTGGAGGTGAGCCCACCTCGCAGCACGTTGTCCGAGCTTGCCATGATCTCGACGCCCATCCCGCCCAGGTAGGCGTGTAGGTTGCCCGCGGGTAAGTAGACGGCCTGTCCCGGCTCCAAGCGGAGCAAGTTGAGCAGCAGCGCGCTCACCACGCCGGCATCGCCCGGGTACAGCTCGCCCAGGCGCGCCGCCCAGCCGAGCTCGGCGCTGAAGCGTGAGCCCGCTGCCCGCTCGGCACAGGCTTCGGCCCCCCGCCGCGACAGCTCCCGCCGTTCACTCTTGGGGCTCAGCATCAACGACGAGAAGGCGCTCTTGATGGCGATGGGCCTGGGGCCTCGCTCCAAGAGCGCACGGAGCTGCGCCAGCTCCGGCAGCGCCAGATCATCCAGCAACGCCTGCGTCTCCGCGGGATCTCGGAAGCCGCACAGGGCCCAGAACTCCGTCAGCGCACAGAGCAGCTCGGGCTTGTGGCTCTTGTCCTTGTAGTTGCGCAGCGGTGAGGTGAGCGGGATGCGCGCGGCTTCGTCCGCTGCGAAGCCCTCTATGGCCTGCGCCGCCGAAGGGTGGGCCTGCAGCGACAGCGGCGTCTCCGCGGCCAGCACCTTGAGCAAAAACGGTAGCTTCGCACCATGGCGGGCGAGCACGGCTTCGCCCAGGCACTCCGCGGGGCGCTCCGCGATGGCGTGCAGGAGCGTCTCCCCCGTGCGCGCCAAGCGCGACGGGGCGAGCGGGTGCGCTCCCATCCACAGCTCGGCTTGAGGGGAGGCCGCAGCGCCCTCGCCGCGCAAGCTGGAAATGGCGGTGTACGAGCCCCAAGCGTAGGGCTGAATTGTATTCTCGAGCTCGTCGATCACGGCGCTGCTTCCGCCGGAGTGGGAGGGAAGATCAGCGCGTGGGCGTGCTCCGCCCAGCTGAGCAGGTAGGCCTCGCCGGTCGGCTTCTGCGCCGCATAGGCGCCGTACCAAGGCTGAGCTCGCCACGTTTCCGTGTCTTTGATCTGCTCGGGTACGATCAAGTCCAGCTCCACGTAGCTGCCGCCGGTGGCACTGGCGAGCTCCGGCCCGAAAGAGAAGTCCTCACGGCCGGCGCGAGGTACGAGGTCGTTGTGCATGGCGCCGCCGTAGGCAACGATCATGCGATCCGGAGCGCGCTTGCTCAAGAGCTCGGTCACGTCGCGCAGCGTGACGGCTTTGATCATGGCCAGCATCTCTGCGATGTCGTCCGCGCCCGCGCTGGCGATCTTTTGGTACTGCTCGCAGGTGGGGACCAGGGCGCGCGGCATGATGCCGAGCGCTTTGGCGCGATGCCCGAGCTCCAAGAAATCGTTCTGGTTGGAGGCGGCCTGCGGCGCAGTCACTTCCTTCTGTTGCTGCTGCACCTTCTGCTCGACCTGGCCGCAGCTGCCGTTCGCGAGCCAAATCTCCAGCACCAGATCCGCGGCGCGCGGTGCCAGACGTGGCAGCAAGCTATCCATGAAGCGGCGCGTGGTGGAGGGCACCTTGGGGCCCGCGCTCTGCGCGTGCGCTTCACCCACGCCGAGGACGCGAGGCGGACGCGCCATCACGTGGTCGAACGCTTCGATCGCTCCGGGGAAGGCCTTGCAGCCTTGCCCACAGTTCCGGTACGACGCAGCGACCGCCGGTGCTGGCGCGACGACGACCGGCGCGCTCGCAGGCGCGCTTGGCGCGGACGAGCTGGCCCTAGCAGGCGGCGGCTCCGCGAGGGGTTTGCCGGCGCAGGCCGAGAGTGAGAGAGCTAGAGCGAGCGAAGCGCGCAGCACCATGCGGATCATACACCGAAGTGACGCCTGCGATTGACTTCAGGGGGAAGCGAGCAGGCGAACATCGCTCGCGCCGAGCCAGCCATCGGTGTTGCCCCATTCGACGAGGTAGCGGCCGTCGCGGCGCTCCCTGACGTAGACCGTCGCGCCCTCCGGGACGCTGGTGCTGTCGGCCCCCGTCTTCAAGGGCAGCGGCCGCCCGGCGTCGTTGGAGAGCCGCGCCTCCGGCACGACGCAGACGGCGGGCTGCGACGTGGTGCGGAAGCGCTGGGCAGCGTAGGCGCCGCTCCCGAACACCAAGGCCATGGC
>JAEYOT010000174.1 GCA_023411445.1 Pseudomonadota bacterium | reverse complement strand
CCTGCAGGCTGCGCTGGGCCTGCCCGCAGCCGCAGAGCCGCGCGTGGTCGGCACGCTGGTACCGGAGGACGAGCCCCCGCCCCTCGACGCGCTCCTGCTGCGCGTGGATGAGCGCGCCGAGGTGCGCGCCGCGCGCGACCAACTAACGGCGGCCCACGCCCGCGCCCGCCGCGAGCACAGCGCGGCCGCTCCAACCGTCAGCGTGCTGGCCCAGTACGAGCGCGACGACGGCGCGAACATCGCGTCGCTCGGCCTGTCCATCCCGCTCCCGCTGCTCAACACGAACCGGCAAGCGCGCGCCAGCGCCAGCGGGGAGACGAGCGTGGCCGAGGCGCGTTTAGCGGCCGTGCGGGCGAGCGCGATCGGCGAGCTGAAAGCGCTCCACGCGCGCTATGAGGCGACACGGCGCGCCCGCGCCACGCTGGCGCCCACCGCACAAGCCGCGAAAGAGGCGATCGCGCTGGCCGTGCGCACCTACGAGCTCGGCGAGGGTGACTTGGCGAGCGTGCTCTTGGTGCAGCGGGAGGCGCTGGAAGCCGAGCGGGTGCTACTGGAGACCGAGTACGCGCACGCGGCAGCCAAGCTGGAGCTGCTGGTCGCGATGGGCCGGGTTCCGCGATGAGCCGGCTAGGGCTGGCAGCCGGCGTGGTCGCGCTCCTGGCGGCGGCCGTCGCCGTGACCGTCGCGGTCGAGCACCGACTGCACGGGCACGGCCCCGACCCGCACGACCACCACGACGAGCACGTGCACGGGCACGATGGCGAGGGCCCCGAGCCGGGCAGCGGCGATGGGCGCGTGAAGCTCAGCCCAGCGGCGCTGGCCAACGCCAAGCTCTCGCTGCAGAAGGCGGGTCCCGGCAAAGTCTCGGTCACGCTCACGCTGCCGGGCGAAGTCGCGCTCAATAGCGAGCGCGTGGCGCACGTCACGCCCCGCGTGCCTGGGACGGTGCGCGAGGTGAAAAAGCAGCTGGGCGAGAGCGTCAAGAAGGGCGACGCCCTAGCCGTCTTGGACAGCCGTGAGCTGGCCGACATGCAGCGAGATCTACTGGCCGCCAAGGAACGTCACACCTTGGCTGAGAGCAACTTCAAGCGCCAAGAGCAGCTATTTGGCGAGAAGATCGCCGCAGAGAAGGACTACTTGGCCGCCAAGCAAGCGCTGGCCGAGGCCAACATCGAGCTCCGCGCCGCCAGCCAGAAGCTGAGCGCCGGCGCTGGCGCGCGTGGCGGCGGCTCTGGCTTGGTCCTCACCGCACCGCTCGACGGCACCGTGATCGAGAAGCACGCCGTGGTAGGCGAGGTGCTGAGCGACCAGCGCCTCGCCTTCGTGATCGCCGATCTTTCGACGTTGTGGGTGAACGTCACGGTTTACGCCAAGGATCTGCCGCGCGTGCAAGCCGGCCAGCGCGCGCTGGTGCGAGCGGAGGGCATCGCCGAAGCGGCGGCCGGACAGGTCACGTACGTGGATCGCGTCGTCGGCGAGCAGAGCCGCTCGGCGGTCGCGCGTATCGTGCTGGACCATCCCGACGAGCACTGGCGCTCGGGTCTGTTCGTGACCGCGGATATCGCCGTCGAGCAGGTCGAGGCGGAGGTGGTCATCGCTGATGACGCCGTGCAGCGGGTGGACGGCCAGGATGCGGTATTCGTGGAGGAAAGCGACGCGTTCGTGGTGCGGCCGGTCGTGCTCGGACGCCAGGGCTTCGCCGCCGCCGGTCAGCGCGAGCGCTTCGTGGAGGTGAGGTCGGGCCTGCGCGCAGGCGAAACGTACGTGGCGAGCGGCAGCTTCCTGCTCAAGGCGGAGCTGGGCAAGGCCGAAGCCGGGCACGAGCACTGAGCCATGCTGGCGCTGCTCTCACGCCTGCTCGCCTTCTCCGTCACGCACCGCTGGCTCGTCGTCGCGCTCACGCTCGCGGTGGGCGCGCTCGGCGTCTACAACTTCAATCGCCTGCCGATCGACGCCGTGGTGGATATCACGAACGTCCAGGTCCAGATCAACACGCAGGTGAAGGCGCTTTCACCCGTGGAGGTCGAGCGCCAGGTCACGTTCCCGATCGAGTCGTCGATGGGCGGCTTGCCGCAACTGTCGCAGGTGCGCTCGCTCTCGCGCTACGGGCTCTCGCAAGTCACCGTCATCTTCGAAGACGGCACCGACATCTACTGGGCGCGCCAGCTGGTCAGCGAGCGACTGAGCGCCTCCAAATCCAGCCTGCCTCCGGGGCTCGAGCCACAGATCGGTCCCATCGCCACCGGGCTCGGCGAGATCTACATGTGGACGCTCGAGGCGGAGCCCGACGCCCGCACGCCCGACGGCAGACCGTATGACCTGAGCGATCTGCGCACGCTGCAGGACTGGGTGGTGCGGCCCCAGGTCCGCACCGTGCCAGGCGTGACCGAGGTGAACTCCATCGGCGGCTACGAGCGCCTGTACCAAGTGGCGCCGGATCCGACGCGCTTGGTCGGCTACGGCTTGTCCTTCCGCGACGTCCTGCAGGCGCTGGCGGCGAACAACGCCAACGCCGGCGGCGGCTACATCGAGCACAAGGGCGAGCAGTACCTGGTCCGCGCGACCGGGCTCGTGCAAAGCGAGCAAGACATCGGCGAGATCGTGGTCGGCAACCGGCAAGGCACGCCGATTCGTATCCGCGACGTGGCCGAGGTGGGGCTCGGCAAGGAGCTCCGTACCGGCGCCGCCACCAGCGACGGGCGAGAGACCGTGATCGGCACCGCCATCATGCTGGTGGACGAGAACAGCCGCGCCGTCTCGCGTCGCGTGGCCGACAAGATGCAGGCGGTGAACAAGTCCCTGCCGCCCGGCGTCCACGCCAAGACCGTCTACGACCGCAGCTACCTGGTCGACGCCACCTTGCGCACCGTGCGAAACAGCTTGGTGGAAGGCGCCGCGCTGGTAGTGGCGGTGCTGTTCCTGCTGCTCGGCAACATCCGGGCCGCGCTGATCGCCGCCCTAGCCATCCCGTTCTCCATGCTGATCGCGATCACCGGCATGGTGGAGACGCGCACCAGCGGCAACCTGATGAGCCTGGGCGCCATCGACTTCGGCCTGATCGTCGACGGCTCCGTGATCATCGTGGAAAACTGCGTGCGGCGGTTCGCGCACGAGCAGCGCCGCTTGGGGCGCGAGCTCACCAAGCAGGAGCGCGTCAAGCTCGCCTACGAGGCGTCGCAAGAGGTGCGGCAGGCGACCATGTTCGGCGAGCTGATCATCAGCATCGTGTACCTGCCGATCCTGACCCTGACCGGCATCGAAGGGAAGATGTTCCGGCCCATGGCCGTGACCGTGGTGCTGGCGCTGGCCGGCGCGACAGTGCTGTCTATGACGTTGATCCCGGCGCTGGTCGCGATCTTCCTCAAAGGTAAGGTCTCGGAGCGCGAGAACAAGCCGGTGCTCGCCGCTCGCCGCCTGTACGAGCGCGTGCTGGGCTGGGCGCTCGCGCACCGCGCGCAGGTGATCACGGCCAGCGTAGGTCTGGTGCTGGCCAGCGGGCTCCTGGCGCTCCGGCTGGGCAACGAGTTCGCGCCCAAGCTGAGCGAGGGCGCGCTGGCGATCCAGCCCGCGCGCATCCCGTCGGTCAGCTTGACCACCAGCGTGGAGATGCAGGCCCAGCTGGAGCAGCTGCTGCGCCGGCGCTTCCCCGACGAAATCGAGCACGTGTTCGCGCGCACCGGCACGGCCGAGGTAGCCACCGACCCGATGGGCCCAAACGTCTCCGACACGTACGTGATGCTCCGGCCGCGCGAGCAATGGAAGAAGGCGCGCACGCAAGAAGAGCTGGCGGCGGCGATGGGCGAGGTCATCGCCGAGCTCCCGGGTCAAAGCTACGAGTTCAGCCAGCCGATCGAGCTGCGCTTCAACGAGCTGATCTCGGGCGTCCGCAGCGAGGTCGCCGTCAAAGTCTTCGGCGACGACATGCAGGTCTTGCTGCGCGAGAGCGCGGCGATCGCGCGGGTGCTGGCGGAGACGCCCGGGGTGGCAGACTTGAAAGTCGAGCAGGTGACCGGGCTACCGGTCCTGACCATCGACATCGATCGCCGCGCCATCGCGCGCTTTGGGCTCAACGTCACGGACGTGCAGGAGGTGGTGGAGGCCGCGGTGGGCGGAGTCAGCGCCGGCGAAGTCTTCGAAGGTGACAAGCGCTTCGACTTGGTCGTGCGCCTACCGGAGAACCTGCGCCGCGATCTCAACGCGCTCGAGAATTTGCCGGTTGCGGTGTCGCTGGCGCCGGATCGTCACGAGGCATCGAGCGAGCTGCAGGCGCGCGACGCGGCGCACAAAGCGTTCGTGCCGCTCGGCGCGCTGGCCAAAATCGCGGTCCAAGAGGGGCCGAACCAGGTCAGCCGCGAGAACGGCAAGCGGCGCGTGGTCGTGCAATGCAACGTGCGCGGGCGGGATCTCGGCAGCTTCGTCGCTGACGCCCAAGAGCGCATCGAAGCGAAGGTTAAGCTGCCGAGCGGCTATTGGTTGGCGTGGGGTGGTCAGTTCGAGAACCTGCTGGCGGCGCGTGAGCGGCTGGCGCTGGTGGTGCCGGTAGCGCTGGCCTCTATCTTCGGCTTGTTGTTCCTTTCCTTCGGCACGCTGAAGAATGCGCTGCTGATCTTCAGCGGCGTACCGTTGGCGCTCACGGGCGGCATCCTGGCGCTGTGGCTGCGTGACCTACCCATCTCGATCTCGGCCGCGATCGGCTTCATCGCGCTCTCGGGCGTGGCGGTGCTGAACGGCCTCGTCATGCTCACCTTCATCGAGAACATGCGGCGGAGCGGCGAGTCCTTGGACGACGCGGTGCTGCACGGCTCGGTAGCCCGGCTGCGCCCGGTGCTGATGACGGCGCTGGTGGCCGCGCTCGGCTTCGTCCCGATGGCGCTCGCCACCGGCACCGGCTCCGAGGTGCAACGTCCGCTAGCCACCGTCGTGATCGGCGGGGTGCTGTCCTCCACCGCGCTCACCTTGCTGGTGCTGCCAGTGCTGTACCGCTGGTTCCACCGCCCCGACGAGGCAGCGCCACCGCCCGCCGCCGCGCTGTCAGATAGGTAGCCCGGCTCGTCCGCGACTGGCCGTTACTTGCACATGCAGTCGTACACCGTCTTCGCGATGGGATAGCCAGCCGTGCCCTTGCCGATCTTGTTCACGCCGCAAACGTCGTCGTTGTTCGCGCAGCTGCTCGGACCGCACTCGTGCTGCACGTAGCAATCCAAGATCTGCGCGCAGGCTTGCTTGTCGCTCTGCGTCTGCCCGCTGCAGCTGTCGCACGTGTCGCCCTCCCAGCCGGCTGCGCAGCTATTGCCGCTCGACGTGCCAGCGCTGCCGCTCCCGGCGCTGCCGCCCGCGCCGCTGCCCGCCGTGCCGCCGGAGCCGCTGCCCGCCTTCCCTCCGGACCCGCTACCCGCTGCACCACCAGCGCCGCTGGTGGCGCCACCCGACGAGCCGCTCGTCCCCGCCTCAGGCATCTCGCCGCCCTCGGCGCCGCTGCCAGCGCTGCCACTCCCGGCGCCACCGTCCGAAGCAGTACCGCCGAACGCGTTGTGGTTGCTCTTGCCTGCCATGCCCGAGCCCGCCGTACTCGTCACGCTCCCACCCGTGCCCGCCGCACCTCCGCCCACGCCGGCCACGGCGCCCCCACTCCCGCTCTCTCCATCACCCGACGCGTGCGGATCAACCGGGCTCACCTCGGTCGCGCACGAGAGCCCCACGAGCGCGATCCACGCGCCAGCAGCCGAGCAACGAATGAAGCGAGACTTGGACATGCGTGATCCTCCGACAAGCAACCGCGCACCGCGCGACCGCACGAGCGCTCGAGCACACCGCTACCGCGACGGCCGCTAACGACACGCCGCAGCGAACGAACACGCCACACAACCACTTGCGCCCAGCGCCGAAGCGCCGTCCGCACAACCCATCATCTTTACCCATCTCCGCGCTCAGCGCCACTTCGCCACACCAGAAGCGCCTCTTTCATGTGTGCGGCTCTCGCTCTGCTCCTCGGACGACACGTGAACACCACCGCACACTTTCGACCTACCATGCTGCACACGCCTCGCCTGCTCGCGCTTGGTCTCGAACCGCGAGCGCGGCTCGGCCCACGGCAGCGCTCCTCCAAAGCGCCTGCTCACCCCGATCACGCCGCGCGGCCGGGCGCCCTAACCCGCCAAAAATCCGAAGCACAACGAAGGCCTGGACGCCCAGCGTAGGCTCGCGCTACACCTCCCCCCACCTCACCAGCACGAGTGGCGGAATTGGCAGACGCGCCGGATTTAGGTTCCGGTACCGCAAGGTGTGGGGGTTCAAGTCCCTCCTCGTGCACTACAGCGAAAGCGCTAAACAAATCTGAATCGCTGGCAGGGCCCGACGGCGGCGCAACTCAGCCGGTGGACGTTTCAGTGGACGATTCACCGCGCGCACGGCTCGTCGAGGGGTTGACGGACGCCCTGCGCCGTATGCTCCTCGCGGGAGATGTCGAAGGATCGCAAGTCGCCCTCCAAGCGCTCGGCGAGCTCGCGAGGCTCGGGAGGCGAGCCGTCGCCACGGGGAGCGGTAAAGAAGCCAAGCAAGAGCAAGACAGCGGCAACGTCACGCCCTTCCCGACGGCCCGCCGTACCCCAAGCAAGTGACGCTTCCCCGAAGTTCGTCCGATTCGCCACGCTCGAACAGGAACTTGGCGGCGATGACTTCGCGGTGCGGGGCTGGCACCGCATGATCGACCTCGCGGACTACATCGCGCACTTGGTCGACGGGCGCTCGACAGGCGTCCTGGCAACGAGTGCGCAGACCTACAGCCAGGTTCTTGGGCTCGCAACGGCGCTCAAGGCAGCGGTGCAGTGGTTTCGCCTCGACGCCGGCTCACGGCCCAAGTTCATCGTTGAGGCCGAGCGCTACCTCGCCGAGCAACCGCTTGGCGCGGCCATCGTTGGTACCATGGCGATAGAGCCCAACGAGAACCCGATCTCCATCCGCTCGGGTCCCGTCGTCGCCCGCAAAGGCGGTCGTGGCGTGGGCGGGCGCCAGGAAGCCGTGGTGCGCTTGAAGGACGCCATATCCCAGCTCTTGTCGAAGGTGTCGACGTCAGAGCTCCATGCGCATCAGCTCGCGTTTGAGGACCCGTCCGCGCCAAAGCCTGCGCAGGGCTGGGTCCTCGCCTGGGGAATCGCCGACGCGCTGATCTTCGAGATCCCACTCGGGTTTCTGGCTGAAGAACTACAGCAGCAGGGCTTCACC
>JAEYOT010000160.1 GCA_023411445.1 Pseudomonadota bacterium | reverse complement strand
TACCAGCTCGGGCTGTGTCCGTCGGAGGGCGGCGGCTACGGCTGCGCGATCGGCGCGGACTATCCCGTGCGCCAGCTGCAGGTGAAGCGCAACGAAGGCGAGCCCTTCGACTACAAGCTGTACGAGCGCCAGGTCCGCCTGCTGACGAACCGCGGCCCCAAGGAGTTCAGGGAGATGCAGGCGCGCGAGATGCTCGCGGCGCGCATGCGCGACATCGTGCGCTCGCGCGTTCGCATCCCGGAGCCCGAGGCGTTCATGCTGTTCGAGCGCGATCGCAGCAAGGTGGTGATCCGCAGCGTGTCGCTGCAGCGCGACTGGTTCGCCAAGCACGTGGTGCAGCTGTCGGATGACGCCGTCAGCAAGTGGAGCCTGGCCAATCAGGCCCAGGTGGACGCCGACTGGGAGAGCAAGAAGGCGGACTGGGTCGCCGGCTGCAACCTGGCCAGCGAGGTGTTCGTGGAGCTGCCGCCGGGCGCGCTGGACGACGAGAAGCTGCCGGTCAAGCAGAAGGCTGAGCAGGCGCGCGAGCGCATCGTCAAGGGCGAGTCGATCGCCAGCGTTGCGCGCGAAGTTTCGCAGGGCCCCACCGCCATTTTGGGTGGAGAGCTCGGCTGCGTTGGCAACGGCTACGGCGTCGGCGCGGATGAGCTGAAGAAGGCGCTGGAGAGCCTGAAGCCAGGCGACGTGTCGCCCGTGATCGAGAGCCCCCGGGGCTTTCACGTGCTCAAGGTCAGCGGCAAGCTCGGCGCGGACGAGGTCGAGTCGCGCGGGCGTCGCTTCGTCGCTCAGCGACTGTACGCGCGCTTCGCCGCCGACGAGGCGCTCACCAAGTTCGCCGAGCAGTTGATCGCGCAAGGCAAGGCGGGCGCGAAGCTCGAGGAAGCGACGCGCGAGCTGGCCGTGCAGGCCACCAGCAAGGGTGGCGCCAAGAAGGACAGCGCGGACTCGCCCGCCCTGCTGGCCGCGGACCGGCCGCAGTTCGAGGTCTCCGCGCCCTTCAACGCCTCCGGGAACCCGCTGCCGGACGCGGAGCCGCTGGAGCCCATCGCCGCCAAGGCCTTCGAGCTCAAGCAGCCGGATGAGACGTACGGCAAACCGATCCCCACCGCGCAAGGCGCGATCGTGATTCAGCTCAAAGAGCGCACCGAGGCCAGTCGTGAGGAGTTCGCCAAAGAGAAGGCGAAGGTGGTGCAGGCGCTCTTGCAGATGAAGTCGAGCGAGGCGCTCGTGCGCTACGTGCAAGATCTCAAGCGCGCGGCGGGCGACAAGCTCAAGGTGCTGTCTCAGTTCGGCGAGGAAGCCAAAGCGCGCCCGGAAGACGAGTGAAGCGCGCGAGCGGCGCCAGGCGGCGCAAGGTGGGGGACGCGCCGCGCATCACGCGGCAGGTGCTGCGTAACGGCCTGCGCCTGAATTTGGTGCACATGCCGGGCGTGCACCGCGCGGCGCTGGACGTCCACGTACGCGTGGGCTCCCGCTTCGAGACGGCGCGCGACAACGGCATCAGCCACTTCCACGAGCACATGCTGCACCGGGGCATCCCGGGTCACGGCACGGCGCACGCGCAGGCGCTGGCGTTCGAGGAGCTGGGCGCCGCCTTCGGCGCCATGACCTACGTGGACCACGGCGTGCTCTCCTGCGCGGTGCCGGTGGAGAACCTGGAGCGCTCGCTCGAGCTGACCGCGCTGCTGTGCGAGTCGCCGTTGTTCAACGACATCGCGCTCGAGAAGGGCATCGTGCGCGAGGAGCTGCTGGAGGCGTACGACGGCGCGGGGCGACTGGTGGACGGCGCCACCATCTTGCGCAAGCTGTGCTTCGGGCGGCACCCGCTCGGTATGCCCATCGCCGGCACGCGCGCCACCTTGTCGCGCTTCGATCGCGCGGCGCTGCGGCGCTTCCACCGCCGGCACTACGTGGGCGAGGGCATGGTCGTCACCCTGGCGGGCCCGCAGGATTTGGGGCGGCTCGGCAAGCTGGCGGAGCGACGCTTCGGCGCGCTGCCGCGCGGGCGCGCCGTGAGCGCCGAGCCACCGCCCGCCCAGCGCTCGCCGGAGTTTTGCTACGTGGCGGACAACGGCAGTCAGACCTGGCTGGGGCTCGCGTTTCGCGGGCCCGCGGACACCGACGCGGACGAGCCCGCGACCGAGCTCATCATGCGCGTGCTGGACGACGGCAACGCCACGCGCCTGTACCGCGCGCTCTCGGACGAGGGTGGCCTCTGCTACGACGTCTCGGCCATGTTCGAGTCGTACGCGGACGCAGGCGTGCTCGAGATCGTGGCGGAGTGCGCGCACGTGAACGCGCACAAGGTGCTGGCGGAGATGCTACGGGTGCTGAGCGACTTGGCCGAGCACGGCCCGTCGCCAGAGGAGCTCGAGCGCGTGAAGGCGCGCGTGCGCTGGCAAATGCTGGAGCTGTACGACATGCCCACGGAGCTGGCCGGCTTCGTCGGTCAGGGCGTGCTCACCAGCACGGCGGCGACGCCCGAGGAGCGCGTCGCGGAGCTCATGGCGGTCGACGAAAAGCGCGTTCAGGCCGCCGCGGCGCGGATTTTCCGCGCCCAGAGCTCGAGCTTGGTGGTGGTGGGGAAGCTGGACAAGGCCGCGCGCAAGAAGCTCGAGACGCTGCAGCGCAGCCTCGCGGGCTAGCGCTCAGCGGCGCTTGCCGGACTTCTTCTGCTTCGTCTCGGCCTTGGCTTGGCGCGCTTCGCTC
>JAEYOT010000157.1 GCA_023411445.1 Pseudomonadota bacterium | reverse complement strand
CGTTTGCCCGCCCTGATCCGTGTCGTTGCCAGCACAGCCAACGATGACCGAAAACCAGCCTAGCGCTGCGAACAGCGACGTGCGGGCCTGAACGAGCCCGACCGATGGTGAGCTCATACCAAGAGCTCGCTCATGACTCGGTTCGGCAAGCCGCGCAGATCCGACCCGAAGCTCTGGACTCCCAGGCCAAAGTAGCTGTTTAGCACCGTGAAGTACAAGTCGCGCAGCTGACGCATGTCCTCGATGGTTTCGGGCAAGGACACCAGTTGATCTTGACGGAACGTGCCGCCTCCGCTGCCGAAGAGTGCCATCGGCAAATCGAACGAAGCGTGGTCGCCGTGATGCATGTCGCTGGTGAACATGACCAAGCTATTGTCGAGCAGGCTGCGGCCGTCGACATCCTGAACGGCGTCCATCTTCTTCAGCAGGTCGGCCATCACTTCGATGTGCCAGCGAGTGATGGATGCAAAATCGGGGCTGATGCCCGTGTGGTGCTGCGACTCGTGGTACGCGGTGCAGGTGCCGCCCAGCATCGCACCGTCTTTTTCCCAGTCGCGCCTCGGTACCCACGAGTAGACCAAGTCCGAGCGACTATTGTCGAGCATGTAGGTCACGACGCGCGTGATATCGCATTCGAGCGCCATGACGATGAGGTCATTCATGACCTGGGCGCGAGTGTCGTTCGCCTTCATGTCCGCCGGCAGCGTGATGGGTGTGCACGAGGACGCGCCACCCGTCGTGCCCGAAGGCACGTTCTTCACTTTGACCTCCAGCTCGCGCACGCCCGTCAAGTACTGATCCAATCGTTCGCGATCGCTCTTGCCCAGGCGTTGCTGCAGGCTGGTGGCCTCGTCGATGAGGCCGTCCAGGGCGCTGGCATCCAAGGCGCGCCGCCGCTCCGCCTCGGCCTCCGCTTCGGGAGTGGCCATGCCGGCGCCCGCGCCGTTGGCCACGAGCTTGTCGAAGATGCGCTTGGGATCGAGATCTTTGCCGAGGGGAGTGCCTTCTTTGCTCCACGACATGTTGCGCGACATCGCGCTGTGACGCTCGTCGAGACCTCCGATGCCGTCCAGCAGCCCGAGCTGCATGCTCGCAAGTGGCGTCACCTGCGGCACACTGCGGGCGATCAGCTGATCGACGGTTTCGCCATTCGCCGGGCTCGTGGCTGGATTTTGACCTTTGCTCTTGCGGTAGTCGTCGCCGTCGATGCAGTTGAGCAGCGCGGACGGGTCGCGCGAATGCGACGGTGCAATGAACGCCCCCGCAGGCATCTTGCACACGCCGCAAAAGTCATTGCGCTCGCGGTACGTGTTCCATGCCGGGCTCATCGTCACCAAGTCACTACGCCAGCTGAAATTGCCGAGCTGGCGGATCAATTGCATCTTCTTCTTGAACGGCTCGAACGGAGCGAGCAAGGGAGACAGCTTCCAGGCGTCGCCAGCGCCGCTGCCCGTCGTTTTCCACCACAACACCGACGCTCCGTTCGGGAAGTAGACGGGGAGGAACCGTTTCGGAGCCGCCGCGTCCGCGGCATGCCCGAGCGGCGCATTCAAGGATTCCATCCAGGGTAGTGCGAGAGCGACCCCAGCCGCGCGCAAGACGTGCCTGCGAGAAGTACGCCACTTCATTGGACTTCTGCTTTCCTCGAGGTGAAGGACTCGTGCGTGACCGTCGCTTTGATCAAGCTACGCAGCGTGGGAGTGTCGGAAACCCAGCGCGCCACGATCTGCTCTTCGTTGACTTTGGAAGAGACGGCGCCAAGCGCATAGGTTGCGACCTTCGTCGCGGCGCAAGGCATGAACCTCGGCGACTTGGAGAGCGCAGCTACCAGTGAAGGCAGGCCCTCCACCTTCTGACCATCCGGGAGCGTGCCAGTCGTGTCGATCGGGAGCCCATTCTCGTAGGCAGCGCGATAGCGCCCAATCCCGTCGAAGTTTTCCAGGGCTAGCCCTATGGGGTCGATCATGTTGTGGCACGCTGCGCAGACTGGCGACGCGCGATGCGCTTCCATTTGCTGGCGCACCGTCGTGGGCGCGTCGCCCTCAGCCGGCTCTTCGAGCGGCGCGATGTTCAGGTTGGCCGGGACCACCAGGGGCGTGCACAAGAGCGCGTCCAGCACCCATTTGCCGCGGATGATGGGCGAGGTCCGCGTCTCACGCGACGTGTGCGTCAAGAACCCGGCTAGCCCGAGCAGACCCACGCGCTGGTCCGTCGTGTTTACCACTCGCTCCATGGCCTGCGCGGGGGCAGGAAAGCCATAGTGCGCGGCCAGCGGCGCATCCACGAAGTTGAAATCCGCAGTCAAGAACTCCGAATACGGCAGATCCTCGAAGAGGAATTCGGAGAAATAGAGCTCCATCTCGCGCTGCATGGACCCCGCGAGCTCGGGCGAGTATTCGGTCGCGCTCGCCGCATGCTCCTCGAGGCGTTTGCTCCCGAACCAGCGAGCCGCGAAATTCTTCACCAACATCTCGGAGCGGCCGTCGGCGAGCATGCGATCGACTTCGGAGGTGAGCGCGTCGGGGCTCGCGAGGGCACCGCTTGCGGCTTTGGCGAACAGCTCCTCGTCGGGCATGCTGCTCCACAGCGCATATGAGAGGCGAGAGGCGAGCTCGTAGTCGTTCAGCGAGTGTGGAACGGGGCTCGTTGGATCCGGATCGACCTCGATGCGGTAAAGGAACTGGGGTGACGCCAGCAGCACGTGCACGACGTGTTGCAGCGCACCCGTGGCGTCGACGCCGATAGCCAACGCGTCGTTGTATTTCTGCAAGAGCCGCGCGCTCTCATCAGCGGAAAGAGGCCGGCGGAACGCTCTTGCACCGAACTCGGCGATGACCTTTTCGGCACACGACGTACCAGTATCGGGGGTGCAGGTGACGATACGAGCCTTGAGCGCCGGATTGGCGAAGATGTCCGCGCTGACCTGGCGAGCCGCGGCGAAGTAGTCTTCGAACTGCCGCGGGCTCATCGACAGAGCGGTCGCGATGTTGTCGAAACCCTCCGCCTCTTCGCTCACGAAGCTGTCGCCGAAGCGCAGCTCCGTTCCGGTCAGATCCCGTAGGGTGTTGTCGTACTCGACGTTGCTGAGACGGTGGATGGCTTTAGGGCTGATTTCGGGTTGGCCCAGGCCGGGGCCGGCGCCGCTCGAACCTCCCGTTGCCGTCCCGCCCATGGACGCGCCTCCAACAGCCTCGCCCCCCGCGCCGTCGGCTGAAGCGGAAAGCGAGGAGCAGCCCAGCAGTGAGCCGGCGCCGAGCCAGAGCAGGGCTGTCGCACTCAGATGCCGCGCGAAGCTAGCCCGTCCGCGACGCCGGAATTTTCTACGAGGATCCTGCATTCGGTCTACCACGTGTAGCGTGCCTCGAAGGGTGCTCCGCCTTCCCCATGAAACGGTTCACGAACGGGGAGGCCCATCTCAGCGCTGATGGCCGTGTAAAAATCCGTCGTGAACGCAGCAGGACCCGCTTCGCAGGACCCGGACCAAGCGGCTTGACCCGAGAAGGTCCGCTAGCCGGCAAGATCTGTTCCGCTACGGGTAGCCGCGACTCGTCACGAGGCGATCGCCGTCACGAGCATGCTTCTGCGCTCACACGTAGCGAGCGGCTTGCCCGGAGAGGTCCAGGCGCAAGACTCAATCGCTGCCTGCCTCGCAAGCTGCCTGCGGCATCACGTCAGTGCACTTCGAGCTATCCGGATCGCAGCCCAACCCAAGACACTCTAGCGACGACTTGCAGCTTTGCCCAATGGCTTTCAGCGGCTTGCACGTCCCATCGCAATAGGACTCCTCGCCGCAGGAGTAGGCGTCGGTGCAAGCAGCGCCGTCCGCCTTGATTGGCGCGCAGCGGTTGAGCGTAGCGGAGACGTTCGCGCAGTAGAGCCCGTCTTTCGTTCGGCACCGAGCCCCGTCTTTGATCACAGCGCTGTTCGGGTACGCCCTGACGCCAGGACGCTCCGTCATGATGCAGGGATCGCCCTCTTCGCCCGGCGGAAATTCGCGGCAGACCGAGTCGCGGCATTCGACGTAGGCCGAGCCTTCGCATTCCTCAGTGACCAAGCAGCTGCCCCCCACCGGCACCTTGCCGACGAAAGCAGCCTCACATTCAGCCAGCTCTGTGAACGTGCGCGAAGCAGAGGTCATCAGCTCGCACCCGCTGGCGCTGGCGCGCACGGCGGCGGCGCATGCGGCCACGGCGCTCGCATCAGAGACCAGTGTGCCCGCCTCGTAGGCGGCCTCATACTTGACTCCACTCGCGGCCATCAGCTCATCCTCGCAGTTGGCGAGCGCCCCGCTGCCGAAGCCCGATTCCGCGCAGCAGTCGCGGTTGGCGTCGCACAAGACAGCGTAGATGACGCGTATCGGGTTCCCGTGATCGCCCTCACCGCCTGCACCCGTGCGGCCGGGTGCTCCCGCGTCGCCGGCCGTGCCGCCGTCTGTCGTCGAGCCCCCGGTCCCGCCGAAGCCGTCCGCGCCGGCATTTCCGGCCTCTCTCGTCTGGCTGGGCCCGCCAGCGTTTCCGCCTGAGCTCCCTTCCGACACGCCCGTCCCGCCCGAGTTGCCGGGCTCCCCGTCGTCGTCGCCTCCTGAGCAGCCAAACCAGGGAGCGATGGCCGCCGCCGCAATCAAGACACCATCCGTGAACGAGCTTGCGCCAATATCCGGAAAGCGCGCATTCGACAAGGGTTCCGACGAAGGAATCGCTCGACCGGGCGTGATGCTAGGCGCCTTCGCCTCAGGCCTCCGCGCGCCAGCCGAGGGTCAAGATGAGAGCGCTGTCCGCAACCGCTTCGACGTCGTGCTCGACCCCCTGCGCAAGCAAGAGGAGCTGGCCCGCGGGCAGATCGACGCATCGCTCCTGAACGTGCAGGCGCACGTGACCCGAGATCGCGTGCAAGGAAACAGATTCTCGTGCGCGGTGCTCCCCAATGCGGCTTCCGGCCTTCATGGTGACCAGCACGACGCGCAGGTCGGGTGCGCGGAGGAGCGTGCGGGCCGTGTGGCCCTCCCGCGCGTAGGTTTCTTGTCCTCTCAGCTCTTGCTCGGCGGCGCTCAAGTCGATGATCACGCCGTCTTGCGGGACTTCCGGTCTTGGCATGCATCGCGACGTGCAGCGCCCGTGCCAGCCGGCAGCCAGGCTTTCTCAGGCGTCACCACTAGCCCCGTCGCGAGGCCCCCGCACGGTATGCGCGACCGAGCACGCTTGCGCAGAAGCGGCGCTCCGAGCGCCGGGCCCTGCATCTTGCGATCTTGCACGGTCACGTTGGCGTGGGTCATCCCGCTGACCACCAGTCGTTCATGCTCTCGGAGCTGGTTCGGGGCTGCGACGATAGGAGGTGCCGATGGCGAGGCCGCCAATGAAGGCCACGAGCACGACGGCGCCGGCGGCAAACATCGTGTCGCCTACTACTCTCATCCAGCGAAGCTTGTCGATCAGGCCGACTTGCAGAAAATCCGCGCTGCGCGCGTACCAATAGCCGACTTCCACCGAGGCACGCGTCTGAAGTAGGCCTACGGGAAGGATGCTGAGCAGCACCATCGCCATCAGTCCGCCATTGATGAGCCAGAACGAGACCTTGACCCATCCTTCGCGCCATTCACGGACCGGGTCTAGGGCTCGCAGACAGAACAGCATCAACCCGATACCCAGCATGCCGTAGACTCCGAACAGGGCCGTGTGACCGTGCACGGCCGTCGTGTTCAGCCCTTGCATGAAATAGAGCGCCACGGGCGGGTTGATCATGAAGCCGAACAAACCGGCGCCAACCAGGTTCCAGAAGGCAACGGCTACGAAGCAGTAGATGGGCCAGCGATACTTCTGAACCCATGGTTTGGCATTCGACAGCCTGAGGTTTTCCCATGCTTCGAAGCCCACGAACAGCAGGGGTACGACCTCGAGGGCGCTGAAGGAAGCACCCAGCGCCAGGACGAACGTGGGCGTGCCGGAGAAGTACAAATGGTGGAGCGTGCCGATGATGCCGCCGGAGAGGAAGATGGTCGCCGCCAAGACCACCGACCTGCTGGCGGTAGAAAGCCTGATCAGTGCGAGGCGCGCGAATAGGAACGCGATCACGACGGTAGCGAACACCTCGAAGAAGCCCTCGACCCAGAGGTGGACGACCCACCAGCGCCAGTATTCGGCAATGGCGAGGTTCGTGTGCTTGCCATAGCCGAGCGCCGCTCCGTAGAAACCGGCGATCGCTACCGCAGAAATCACGAACAAAATGAGGATGGGGCGCTGTTCGTCAGGGGTCTTCAAGGCCGGCCAGATCGCCCTTGCAACGAGATAGAGCCAGAAGAACAGGCCGAGCAGCAGTCCAATCTGAAAGGCGCGACCGAGGTCGATGTACTCATAGCCGCTGTGGCCGAAGTAAAACCAGGCGTCCTCGCCTGTTAGCTTGTGCATCACGCTCAGCCATTGGCCGACCATCGAGCCCACGACGATCGCGAGCAGGGCACCGAACAGCACGTTGACGCCGAGCCGCTGACCGCGCGGCTCCAAGCCGCCGATCACCGGCGCGATATAAAGGCCTGCTGCGAGCCAAGCCGTAGCGATCCACAGCACACCCAATTGCGTGTGCCACGTCCGAGCTAGGGAGTACGGCAGCACGGCATCGAGCGGCAGCCCGTAGAAGCCGCTGCCTTCAACGCCGTAGTGAGCGGCGACTACCCCGAGCAAAATCTGTACGACGAGCAACGCGGAGACGGTCCAGAAGTACTTCACCGTCGCGCGCTGAGAGGGCGTCTTCGGAGCAGCGAGCAGCGGATCCTGACCAGGGAGTTGCTCGGGTAGAGGCTCCCGCTCTTGCATGGCGTGCCACCACGCCATCGCGCCTATGCCGGCCAGGAGCAAGATGATGCTCACGCCGGTCCACACCAAGGCGTCGCCGGTAATCGTGTTGCCCACCAAGGGCTCATGCGGCCAATTGTTCGTGTAGGTGACCGGCTCGTTGGGCCGTTGTGCCGCTGCAGCCCACGACGTCCAGAAGAAGAAGGCCGACAGCTCTGTCAGCTTCTTGGGGTCGGACTGCGCACCGGATGGAATCGCGTACTCTGCCCGCCCCTTTGAGAAGACATCCGAGAAGTGCGCGGTATTCGCGCGGATAGCGCGCGCGCGCACGGGCTCGACTACGAGCGTGCTCGTCGCCGCGTCGAAGTTGTTCTTTCGTAGCATCGTCGTCAACCGGGCTCGCAGCGCGGCTTGCTCAGGTGCGCCCAGTCGTTCGAACGTGCTGTCGTGCTCTGCGCGCGACCACTCTTGGAGGATGAAGAGGGCCTCGCGATGCAGCCAATCAGCGGTCCAATCAGGGGCCACATAGCTACCGTGGCCCCAAATCGATCCCACCTGCATCCCGCCCATGGCCTGCCAGACATTCTGTCCACGCGCGATCTGCATGCTATCGATGACGACGTCACCCTCCGGGGTCACGACTCGATCCGGAATGGGAGGCGCCTCCTGATAGATGCGGATCCCCGTCCATCCGAGGACGGCGAACGAAAGCACGACCACCGTCGCAAACGCGAGCCAATACCTTTTCATGGCAACCCTCTCGCATCACCTACTACTGAACGGCGGCGCCCCTGCCAAGCTCGACCTACCTGCCCCTCCCTTC
>JAEYOT010000126.1 GCA_023411445.1 Pseudomonadota bacterium | reverse complement strand
GCTCGTCGGCGCCTGCACGGCGCGCCAGCGTGGAGGTGCTCTGGCGGACGCGCAGGTTGCGCGGATCCTGGCTCAGGCTCGCCTCGAAGTGGTTGGTCGTAGCGGCGCGAGGAGGGAGCCGCCGAGCGCTGTCCGCTACGCCCGGCGCCCGCTCGAGCACCAGCGAGCTGCCCTGAGCGTCCGTGACGATCACGATGTGGCTCACCATCGGCGTGCGTGACGCGAGCAGCTTGGCTGCCTCCTCGCTCGTCCGGGCCTCCGACAAGACGCGCCGCAGCGCGTGTACCACCGGCTCGCCCAGCGCGCGCGGCTCGCCCGCCCGCCCGCCGTGCACGACCACGGCCAGGCCCTCCAGGTTCATGCCGCTGACCACGCCCACGAGCCCCGGCCATGCCACGGACGCGAACGGGATCTTGCCGTCCTCGCGCACCAAGAAGACGGCCTTGCGCCGGTCGAACACGTCATCCACCTCGAAGTCGAACGCGCGCGCGAGCAAGCCGGAGCCGTCCTGAGTGGCTTCGTGATCGAACGTGAACGTGGTGCAGCCGATCAGCGGCGAGCCCTCGAACGAAAGCGAGATGTCGTACAGCGCGTTGAGGTAGACGAAGCGCTGGAAGGTGGGGAACAGCTGCTCGAACGGATCCGGTTGGAAGGCCAGCGCGCTCGCCGCGATCTCGCGCAGGCGCTCCGGCGACATCTCGCGGTCCACGCTGTGATAGCGCAGCTGCGCTAGATCCATCAGCAGCGAGCGAACGACGCTGGTTGGCACCTGGTCGCGAAAGCGGCTGAGCAGGATGCCTTCGTTCTCGACCATTTCACGGTACAGCAGGCGCGCGTGGCTGTAGCCGATCTGCTCTGGAGCGCCGCTCAGGCTCACCTGCAGGATGCTGCCCACGGACCGCGCGTAGGAGTCGCCGAAGCGCCTGCCGCCGCGGGCGTCCTCTTGCAGCTCGTGCTGCGGCGGCGTCACGCTCGGCGGCTCCAGGCGCGCCGCGCGGCGCACCGCGACGTGAAAGCCGAGCACGGCGACGCACAGGAGCGCCAGGACGGCGCCCAGCCAGCGCAGCCAACGCTTCATGCTCGCGCTCGTCGGCGTACGGTGAGCGCGGTGTGCACCAAGCGCAGCACGATGCGGGCGGGGTCGGAGACCACGTGAAAATGCGAGACGCGCTCGGCCTTGGGTGGATAAATCACGTTGACTTCCGTCTCGACGATGGTGATGCCGGCGCGGGCGGCGCGCACGAGCAAGTCGCTCTCGTAGCCGTAGCCCCGCGCGGCTCCTCCGAGCGCCAGCGTGGCAGCGAGCGGGTAGCGGCGCAGGCCGCACTGCGTGTCCGAGAGCTGCACGCCCGCGAAGCGGGACACCCACCAATTAGAGAAGCGATTGGAAAAGCGGCTAGGCTTGGGCGCTCCGTCGCGCACCAGATCTCGGACGCCGAGCACGATGGCCGTGGGCGGCGCTGGGTGCTTCGCGAGCAGCACCGCGTCTTCGGGGCGGTGCTGCCCATCGGCGTCGACCGTGACGGCGCTGGCGAAGCCGCGCTCGAGCAGCCAGGCGAAGCCGCTGCGCAGCGCGACGCCCTTGCCGCGGTTCGTCTCGTGACTCACGACGTCGACGCCGGCGGCGCGGGCGATGTCGCCGCTGCCGTCCGTCGAGCCGTCGTCGACGACCAGGATCGCGCCTTCGGGATCGTGGGCGCGCAGGCCGTCGAGCACCTGCTTCAGGCTGCGGCAAGCCTGGTAGGCGGGAATCAGGTAGGCGCGCTGCACCGGTCGAGGCTAGCATTGACGTGTCGTCGTCATGTCTAGGTTCGATGCGAGCAACGTGAGTGAGCTGGCCGAAGCCGCCAAGCAGGAGCTGAGGAAGCGGATGCGGGCGGTGCGGGCCGCGCATCCGGCGGAGGCGCTGGCGCAGCGCAGCCGCAGCGTGGTCGAGCGCGTGCTGGCGCTGCCGGCTTTCCAAGCCGCCTCCGGGGTGGCGCTTTTTTTCCCACTCACGGCGCGCAAAGAGGTCGATCTGCGGGAGCTCGATCGCGCGGCGCGAGAGCTGGGCAAGCGCGTCTACTACCCGTTCATGGAGCAGCGCGGTGAAGTGACCGTATCCGGCTTGAAGGTCACCGCCGGGTTGGCGGATTTAGCCGAGCGCGGCAGCCATTTCCTGGAGCCGCCGAAGGACTTGCCAGACGCGGAGCGCGGGGAGGTGGACCTGCTCCTGGTGCCGGCGCTGGCGGTCGCGCCGAGCGGCCATCGCCTGGGGTACGGCGCCGGCTTCTACGACTCGCTCTTGCCTGACTTTCGCCCCCCCGCGCAGGCCTGGACGGTCGCTTACGATTTCCAGCTGCTGGTGGAGCTGCCCACGCTGCCGCACGACGTGGCCTGCGACGGACTGGTCACGGACGCGCGCAGCCTGGAAGCGTCCGCCTAGGCTCAGCCGCGGCCGGTGCGCCCGTCGCGCCGGCCCGCCTTGGGCTTTTGGCACTCCGCACAGACGCCGTACATTTCATGCTTGTGAGCGC
The DNA here is from genome assembly GCA_023411445.1 of Pseudomonadota bacterium. Classification (GTDB taxonomy): domain Bacteria; phylum Myxococcota_A; class Polyangia; order Polyangiales; family Polyangiaceae; genus PMG-095. The sequence goes on along the minus strand of JAEYOT010000126.1, from coordinate 562 downwards.
GCACGGAGAAGCCGTAGCGGCGCGCGATCTTCTCCTGCAGCGTCTCGATTTGCGGCTCCTCGAACTCGATGATCTTGCCGCACTCCAGGCACACCAAGTGATCGTGGTGGGCGTCTTCGTCCGCGAGCTCATAGCGCGTAAAGCCGTCGCCGAACTTGTGCTCTTGGACCACGCCGCTCTCGCTCAAAAGCTTCATCGTGCGATAGACGGTGGCGTAGCCCACCCGCGCGTCGACCGCGCGCACCTGCTTGAGCAGGCTGTCGATCGTGATGTGCTCGCGCGCTTCGAAGAAGGTGTCGATGATGAGCCGGCGCTGCTCGGTCGAGCGCAAGCCGCGCTTGAGCATGTAGTCGTTGAGATCATGCCTCAACCGCTCTTGGTTGGGCGGACGGGGCTTGGCCTGGGCTTTGGTCGTTTCCCCGCTTTTCACGCTACTATCTATCCCCGCGGGCAGCGCTCTGGTCAAGGCCTCCGCGGAAGGTGCGGAAACCGAAGGGGTACCGGGGCGGCGGCTCGTCATCGCTCCGCCCGCAAGCGGGTGAGCGCCGCCGCCGTCCCCAAG
>JAEYOT010000122.1 GCA_023411445.1 Pseudomonadota bacterium | reverse complement strand
TGCGCGCCCTGCCCGGACAGCTCGTACCGCGGCACTTCGTCGACCTCAAAATCCTCCGGCGCCGGGCCGACGTGCCCCGAGCTGGGCTCGAACTCGGGGTAGGCTACGGGTGGGGTGGGGGGGAGCTGGGTCAGCCAGCGTTCAGCGTTGTCCAAGTAGTTCCTCGAGGGCCTTGAGCAGATCGTCGCTCGCGCTCACGGCGTCTGCCACGTCCAGGTCCTGAATGCCCAAAATGAGCAGCTCCGGCTCCAGGGACAGCTCACCCAGCAGCGTCCGCTCTTCCGGATCCGGCGGCGGCACGCTGTCGGCAGGCAAGGCGGCCTGGTGACCGCCGCTGCAGTCGACGACCAGCGCGGCGATGTTGTCGGGTCCACCGTGCTCGTTGGCTGCCGCGATCAGCCGGTCTACCACGAGCTCCGGAGCTACCTTCAGGCTCAGGATCTGCGCCAGCTCCACGGCCGGCACCGGGCCGCTGAGGCCATCGGAGCAGAGCAGGTAGCGATCGCCTTCCACGACCGAGAAGGAGCGGATGGACACGCGCAGTTGCCCGTCGAGGCCGAGCGCGCGCGTCACGATGTTCTTCGGCAGCCGCGCCAGCATGTCGTCGTCGAGCTCCGGTCGCTGCTCCAGCACGTCCGTGAGCAGGGAGTGATCTTGGGTCAAGAGCTCGAAATCCCCATCGCGCAGGCGGTAGCAGCGGCTATCGCCGACGTGCGCGACGTGCATCAAGCCGGAGCGCGGCGAGAAGCAGCACGCCACCACCGTCGTGCCCATGCCCCGGTGCTTGGCCGAGGTGCGCGCGATCTCCACGACGTCTCGGTTGGCCTTGTGGACGGCGGCGGACAGGCGGCGCGCCCCGTTGGACAAGCCCAGCGGGCTCAGCTCCGGCCGCTCGTGCGTGGCCCGGATGGTAGCGCCGAAGTAGTTTTCCATCGAACGGGCGGCCAGTGCGCTCGCCACTTCTCCGGCGTTGTGGCCGCCCGCTCCGTCCGCCACGACGAATAGGCCGAGGTCTTCACGCACCAGCACCACGTCTTCGTTGTGCTGACGCCGCCTGCCGATGTCGGTTCGGCCGGCCGCTTTCGGCGTGAGCGCGGTCGCAGGTTTGGCGAGAAGGGCGTCTACGGCGCTCATTGTAGGTGTTTGCGTGATTGTCGCAGCGGCCGCGCGGTTTTCATAGCCCCCGGGCAAGTTGCGCGGGTTTTGGACTTGTGGCGCAAAATCGAGGCACAATCGAGAGATGGGCTCCCCACCCACGGCGACAGCGCCGCCCACGGCGACAGCGCCGCCGACGGCTCTGGTGCTTTCCGGTGGCGGCATGCGCGGCGCCTACGAGGTCGGCGTGGTGGCCGGCATTGCCGAGGTGATGGATACGGAGCCGGGCAGTCGCGCGCTGTTCGATGTGTTTGCAGGTACCTCCGTGGGCGCGATCAACGCGGCCTACTTCGCGGCCAACGCGGACGCGCACGACCACCGCGTCGAGCGCCTGTCGGAGACGTGGCGGAGCCTGCGGCTCGACGACCACGCGCGGGTGCGGCCGCTCGGGCTCACGCCCATGCCGGAGGTCTTCAAGCGCTGGAACAAGTCGTCCGTGCTGGGCAAGTCCCTGCTGGACACGCGCGCGGTCGAGGTGCTGGTGCGGCGCTCCATCGATTGGGAGCGCATGCACCGCAACGTCGACGCCGGCATCGTGCGCGCGGTCATGGTCGCGGCGCTGCACGTCGTCTCCGGCCGTACCACCGTGTTCACCGAAGGCGCGCCGGGCGTGCGCATCGAGAACACACGCGACGAGCGGCGCGTCACCGCGTTCGAGCGAGTGACGGCCGACCACGTGCTGGCCTCGGCCGCGATTCCGCTGCTGTTTCCGACACGCAAGCTGGGCGATCACTACTATTGCGACGGCGGCCTGCGCTTCAATACGCCGATCGCGCCTGCGATTCGGGCGGGCGCCGAGCGGCTCGTGGTCGTCTCGGTGAGGCACCAGCGCTCCGTGCGCGAGGTAGCTGCGGTCGAGGAGGCGGACCACGCCGAGATGCAGAACCTGAGCCCGGTGTTTTTGATCGGCAAGCTGCTGAACGCGCTCTTGCTGGATCCCGTGCACTACGACCTGCTCGTGCTCGACCGCCTCAACCACATGATGGAAGTGCTGGAGGAGACGCTGTCGCCCGAGGACTTGGAGCGCGTTCATCGCGTCTGGGTGCGTCACCGTGGCATGTCCTACCGGCGCATCAAGACGCTCACGTTCACGCCGTCGCGTGACCTCGGGCGCATCGCGGCGGAGTACATCAGGAGCTCGCTCAAGCTGAAGGACTTGAAGCCGATCGCGCGCTACCTGCTCGAGCGAGCCTCGCGGGAGTCGCCCGAGGCCGAGGCGGACTGGGCGTCGTACATGCTGTTCGACGGCGGCTTCGCGCACGAGCTGATCGAGATTGGCCGCGCCGACGCGCGCGCCCGCGCCGACGAGATCCTCGCCTTCTTCGCGTGAGCTCGCCGTGAGCTCGCCGTGAGCGGGTGGCGGCGCCCCCAGCGTCGCGGCTGCCTTGCGCGGCCTCGGCGCCTTCACTACCCTCCGCGCGCGATGTTAGGTCGGTGGCTTCTGGGTATCTTGGCTTTGTCAACGACGGGCTGCGCCACGCTGTTCAGCGGCACCAGCGAGCCGGTCACGTTCACCAGCGAGCCCGCGGGGGCAGAAGTAGTGCTGGATGGGGACCGCATCGGCGTGACACCGCTCACCTACGAGATGGACCGGGAGACGTTCCGGCACTCCACGGTGGTGCTGCGTAAGCCAGGCTACAAATCGGAGAAGTTCGCGGTCAGGAAGACGCTCAACACCGTGGCGCTCTTCAACTGCACCTCGGTGCTGTCGTGGGGTACGGACGCCTTGACTGGCGCCATGATGGAGTACTCACCGAGCAAGTACTTCGTGGAGCTCACGCCGCAGAAGGGCAAAGCGTCCACCGCGCACCGCCAGGCGCTGTCTTTCGTGCTGATCTCGCACCGCTCGTTGTCGCGTGCCATCGCGCGCGGACACGGCGCGGAGCTCGCCACCGTAGCGCAGCTGTTTGGCGTCTCGGACGCGGACAAACCGCGGTTCTTGAGCGTGATCGAGGAGGCGGCGCCTCGTCTCGTCCACTACGAGCATCCGCACGAGCTGTACCGAGCCTTGAGCCACACGTTGGCGCAGGCGGGCTGGTCACCGGTCGACTGCGGTTGCGACCGCTTCGAGGCGGACACCACGCTGGGCTTCGTCTCACAGCCGCAGCCACTATCGCTCGACGTGCAGCGCTGGGTGTTCGTGACCAACGACGCGCGCTGAGCGGTGCGCGCGCTCGTCGTGATCTTACCTGGAGCTCACGAGGCCGGGGGATGCGCCCGGTAAGGTCACGACGAGCGAACGCGTCCATGACCTAGCGGAGCCGCTCCGCGCCCGTCAATGGTCATCTAACAATAGCTACCAAATTGGGGGAAACGTCCCGGCGCAGACGTGCGCGCTGCTGGGCTGGACGATAGACGAGAATGCCTGCGTCCTTCACGCACCAATACTGGCCCACGACCGCTCCGGAAACAGCCGGGTGAGATCTAACGAAACATAACAAATGAGAATTGTGAGGAACGTGAGGTGCCGGTCGGCACCAGCAGCAGCTGCCCCGGCAGCCATGGAAGGCGCTGATGACCATTTTCTCGTTCCGTACCGCTCCGTTCCGTCTCTCCCTCGCGCTCTCGCTGGTGGCGTTCGCCGCCTGCTCCAGCAGCGACGGCTCTGAAGCCGAGCCCGGCGATGGCACCGAACAGGTGGAGCCGCCGGGAGAAGCCGGCGCCCCCAACGACGCTCCGGAGCCCGGCGAGGGCGGCAGTGGCGGCGGGAGCAGCGAGCCCGAGCCGAGCGGAGGTAGCGACAGCAAAGGTGGCCGCTCACCAGGCGGAGCAGGAGGTGACGAGAGCAGCGCCGGCAGCACCAGTGAAGGCACGGCGGGCGAGTCCGGCGATCCGGAGCCCCAACCCCCGAGCGAAGCGTTCTTGCGCGGGCAAGCGCTGGTTGAAGAGGCCGGCTGCGCCACCTGCCACCAGGCCAATTTCGCAGGGTTTACCGTCTTTCCAAACATCACCCCGGACGCCAAGACGGGCATCGGGAGCTGGACCGACGAGCAGATCATCGCGGCTATCCGTGACGGCATCGACGTCGACGGCAGCAAGATGTGCGTGACGATGCAGCGCTACAACATCACCGACGATCAAGGAGCGGACATCGTCGCGTTCTTGCGCGGCATCCCGGCGGTGTCGAACAAGATAACGAGCGAGTGCCCCGGACACGGAGGGTGAGCGGAGGGTTCAGACAGCATTCTTTAGCGTAGTCGAAGGCAGTCGATGACGGCGCGCGGACACCTAGCGCCGCGCGCTCGAGAACGGGAGTGACCGACACAAACTGACACAAGTCCTCGGCGCGGCGGGGATTGGACGCGGCAGATCGTGCGAAAGAGCGAGCGCGTGCTCACTAAACGTGAGCGAAGCGATCCCGAAACAACATCTCACGAATATACAATGTTGCTGCTTCGTGATATGCGTAGTGGCAATTGGTCAGCCTGAGCCGGGACGACCCGGCTCGCGACGGGCATCTGCCGGGACGACTCGGCGCTTTCAACCGGTGCTAACCCACCGATCACTGGAAGATGCAGTTCATGAGCCTAGCCGCGGTCTGACCGTTCGTGGTCGTGATGATGCACGTTCTCACGTCGTGGGGCTCTGGCCCCCACGTCCCGTCTCTCCGCCACCCCTCGGAGTGACGAAACGGCGTGATCGTGGTGCTTGGCTCCCGACTTGTTTCGTCCAACATCGCCCGGTCCAGCGTGGACCCACAGCCTCGCCTGCAGCACTCGGGCGGAGCTGTGCTCATGGGCACTCGAGTGCCGCTAAAGGATCCGCCCGATGTCAGCCAAGAAGGCAACCACGAGCAGGCCGAGGAAGCAGCCTGCGCCGTCGTCCACGGCCCAGCGAGCCCGGCCAGGTCACGCCCAGGGGAAATCTACGGCCAAGAAGCCGGCGCGGAGGTCGCTGTCGCCCTTGGAAGTTCAGCTGAGGAAGACGCTGGCCGAAATGGGCCTAGCCCGCGCGCGTCGTGTGTTCGCGGCCGTCGAGGCCTCCTTCGACGACTGAAGTCGGAAGTCGCCGGCCCACATACGGGCACACAGGCACCTGCGTTAAAAGCCCGACGAGTCTCGCGCCACTCGCGAAAAACTCACGCGCCGAGCTCTGGAC
>JAEYOT010000106.1 GCA_023411445.1 Pseudomonadota bacterium | reverse complement strand
GATCTCCACCACCGTCGAGGGATCTCCAGTGCTGGCGTAGGCGCCACCACCGGGGCGCCACCACACCGCGTAGCCCTTGGTGCCGGCGCCCATGTTCGCGTCCCACACGGTCTGCCCCTGCTCGGTGACCTCGTAGATGGTCTCGACCTTGCTGAACCAGAAGTTGCCGGTCGTGGGATGCCGGTTGATGGCGCGAAGCTCGGAGCCTGCTGGCAGAGCGAGCTGACGAACCTCCGCGCCGGTGGGTCCGACGATGCGGATGGCGGCGTTGGTGCCAAGCGCCGTGTTGCCGTCTGGCATGCGACAAGCGCCAGTAATACCGCTGAAATTGACCGTAACCTGCGCCAGCTTGGCGCCGTCCTCGAGGCCCAGCTCCATGTAGCCGTTGTCGACGCTGACGAGCACGGCCTTGCCGCCCGGCGCTTTGGCGTTGTCGACGATCTCGATCGCGCGGGGCGAGTTCGCTCCGGTCACACCGACGGACTTGGACCAGACGACACCGTTCGGCTTCGTGGCATCGAATTCGTCCACGTAAGTAACGACGTTGCGCGCGTTGTCGTTGACGATGAACGTGTGGCACGTCTTACCCGCCGGCTTCGGGCAGGTTGGGCCCACGTCGCCGCCACCGGAACCGCCACCGCCGCCTTCGTTCGAGGTGCCGCCTAGCCCGCCGCTGCCGCCTGCTGGAGCTCCACCGCCCGGCGCGGCGCCGGCCTGCGCTTGCCCATCACCGCCGGCTGCCTGCCCGCCGCCCGGCATGCCGCCGCTACCGCCCATGCTCTGCGTCGTGTTGCTCGTGTCACCGCCGCTGGGCAACGTCGGGCTCGACCCGCCCGCGCCGGTGTCGAAGTCGCTGCCAGGGCTGGAGCAGCCGACGGCCGCGACCGTGGCGACGAGCACCGAAGCCGAGAGCGAGAGACCGGACAAGGCCCGAGGGGCGGGCAAAGACGAAGTCATGGCTGAATGAGCTCTCGAGCGCGATTCCGCTGCTGGAATTTTTATTCCCGAATGTTCACATGGCAGAATACACGTTCTCTCAACGAGAAGTCCACAACGATCCGAGATCCGATCCGCCGATCGCCGGACGCGTCTGGCTCGAGCCTTCGTCATGGGCATCGACGCAGCGCCGTATTTTGCCTAAGCCGCGCCGATGGCAGGCCCCGCCTTCGTTCCGAGCAGCGCTCGCGCCGTAGTCGCCACGCTGGTGAGGACGCCGGGAGCGCGCGCGATCCTCACGTTGAACGTGCTGCTCGGCCTCGCCTTCTCGCTGGTGCTGCCGTTCGTCTCGCTGTTCGGGACGCGCGAAGTGGGGATGAGCCCGCTCGGGTTCGGAGCGTTCATGACGGCGACCAGCATCAGCTCGGTGGTGCTCTCCACTTGGCTGGCGCGCTGCTCGGACACCGTGCTCAGCCGACGCAACGTGCTGCTACTCGGCGGCGTGACCGGCACCCTCGGCTACGTCGGCCACGCCCTGACGCGCGACGTTTGGCTGCTCACGCTCTGCAGCGTCGTCTTCTTGGGCCTGTCTTCCGTCACGTTCGGACAAATCTTCGCGTTGGCGCGCGACACGCTGGAGCGGGGGGGCGTCGTGGCGACCGAGATCCCCCTGTACATGAACCTGGTGCGCCTGTTCTTCGCCCTGTCGTGGACGGTGGGTCCGGCGCTAGGCGCCGTGCTCGTGGCCCGCTCCTTCACCGTTTCCTACTTGGTGGCGGCCGGCTTGTTCGCGCTGTTCACGCTACTGGTCGCGCTGCTGATCCCCGAGCGGCCGCCGAGCGAGCACACGCGTCGCGCCGCCAGCAGCATGCCGCTGCGTGTCGCCTTCAGGAGCCCCGCTCTGCTGGCAAATTTCTCGGCATTTGCGCTGTTCTTCGCCTGCTCCACCATGGGCATGATGAACCTGCCGCTGCTGCTCCTCCAGGATCTGGGCGGCAACGAGACTCAAGTCGGCATCGCCTACTCCGTCGCTCCCATCTTCGAGCTACCGTTCATGGTCTACATCGGTGTGCTCGCCACCCGCGTCCGACACGAGCGCCTCGTCGTCTTCGCCATGCTGCTCGCGTGCTTCTACTACGCCGCGCTCTCCCTCACCGGTGTGCCCTCTCAGGTGTACGCGCTGCAGATCGCCAGCGCAGCCATCGTCGCCGTGATGAGCGGCGTGGCGATCTCGTTCTTCCAGATCTTTCTGCCGAACCAGGCCGGCAGCGCCACCAACTTGTACAGCTCCGCCTCCCGCGTCGGCTCCACCCTCGGCTACCTCTCGTTCGGCGCGCTCGCGGGCAGCCTCGGACACCGCGCCGTCTTCGTCGTCGCCGCCGTCACGACCCTCGTCTCCGCCGCGATCGTCCACACTTTCCGCGGCGAGCCCAGCCCCAGCGCCGCCACCCCCTAGCGCCAGGTCGGAAGGGCGGGACAGCTCAGCGGCTGCGAGGACCTCCAGCCGGCGCGGCTGCGCAGCCCGCGGCAGAAGCGGAGCTCCCTGCGCCGCAGCGCGGGCCAAGGATAGCGACAGGCGCTGGCGACGGGCCAAGCGCGGCCTTCTCCTCTGTCCCCAGCGTCGCCGCACTTCACCCGCTCCGAGTGGCGAGCTTTGAGCGTCGGAGGAAGTGCGTGAGCGGGCGCTGATGCTGCGGTGTGGCAAGTACGACCGTTTCCACTACCGGCAGTTCACGGAGAAGCCCGAGGCGGTCGAGGGATGGATGCGAGCGTGAGAAGGGTGCGACACATTCTGGCGGCGCGCGACTAGCCTCGCCCCGCAAGCGGCGTGGGCCGAAGCGTCGGCAGAACGAGCAAGCTGGCAGGAGCCCAATGGAGGCAGGGCGGGCACCTGGCCCGAGGCGAATGGGGTCACGTGCCAGATCTCAGGAGCGACGTGAGCGCTTGCTGGGGCTGCTGCCGCTTTGGCTGCGCTGGGCTTCTACCACCTTGCCGAGGCCGACGATGAGCGTGACCGCTAGCGTCATGGTGACGGCGAGGGAGCGGAACAGGCCGACGGCGGCTTGCTGCACCTCCAGGCTGACATCGGCGTGCTCCGCCAGGGGACTGAGCGGGCTGTCGGTCATCGCGATGATCTTGACGCCGCGCTGCTTGGATTCGCGCACCACCTGCGCCACGTCCGGTGAGTACGCTTTGGAGCTGATCGCGATGATGACGTCTCGGCTAGTGGCGTGGCCCACTTGCTGCTGGAACATGCCGCCGACGCCATCTACCAGCACGTTGCGCACGTTCATTTGGCTGAGCGCGTACGCTAGGTAATACGCGATGGGAAAGGAGCGGCGGTGGGCGACGAGGTACACCGTCTCACAGTCCGTGATGAGCTTGATGGAGCGATCGAGCAGCGCGCCCATGCGCTTGTGCTGCTGCAGGCGCCGAAGCCCCGCCACGTCGGCCTCCACGAACTGCTCGAGCAAAGCGTCAATGTCCGCGCGCTCTGCGCCAGCGCTATCCGTACCGTCCAGCGAACGCAGGCGCTCTTTGTAGTCCGGCATGGCGTCGGTGAGGCGCATGCGGAAGACGCGCTGCATGTCGCTGTAGCCGGAGAAGCCGAACACCTTGGCGAAGCGGATGAGGCTGCTGGGCTGCACGCCGGCGCGCTGCGACACCTGCGCAATCGTCTCGAGCGCAAGCTCGCTCGGGTTGTCGAGCGCGTGGCTGGCGATCTGCTGCAGGCGCTTGCTCAAGCTGGGAAACTGCTCGATGATCGCCTTCTCCAGCTGAGCGTAGTTCTCCGGAGAGGCCGCGGTGGATCGCTTCATTTACTTCACCGTGGGCATGGCAAAGCTCGCCCCAACGCTCTGCCCGCGCGGCCAGCGCGAGGTGACGGTCTTCAACCGCGTGAAGAAGCGCACGCCCTCAGGGCCATGCATGTAGTGGTCCCCGAACAAAGAGGCCTTCCAACCGCCGAAGCTGTGAAACGCCATCGGCACGGGGATCGGCACGTTCACGCCTACCATGCCGATTTGAATGCGCTTGGTAAACTCGTCTGCTGCGTCACCGCTGGCGGTGAAGATGGCTCCGCCATTGCCGTAGCGGTGCGCGTTGATCAGCTGGATAGCCGCGTCGAGCGTCGGCACGCGGACGACCGCGAGCACGGGTCCGAAGATCTCCTCTTGGTAAATCTTCATACTAGCGGAGACGTGATCGAACAGGCAGCCTCCCATGAAGAAGCCGTTTTCGGCTCCGCGCACGCTCCAGCCGCGACCATCCACCAAGAGCTTGGCCCCTTCTTGCACGCCGAGCTCCACGTACGCGGCGATCTTGTCCAGGTGCTGTCGCGTGATCAGGGGCCCCATGTCCATCCCCGCCTGAGTGCCGGGGCCAATCTTGAGCGCTTGCACCCGCGGGACGAGCGCCTCCACCAAACGATCGCCCGTGTCCGCGCCCACCGCGACTGCCACCGAGATGGCCATGCAGCGCTCGCCTGCCGAGCCGTACGCCGCGCCCATCAGCGCGTCCACCGTGTGCTCCAGAGGCGCGTCGGGCATGACGACCAGGTGATTCTTCGCGCCGCCCAAGCACTGAGCGCGCTTCCCTTGGCGCGTCGCTCGCTGGTACACGCTCTCCGCCACGGGCGTCGAACCTACCAGGCTGATGGCGGCGATGTGCGGATGCTCGATGAACGCGTCGACCACCTCGCGATCGCCGTTCACCACATTGAATACACCCGCCGGCAGGCCAGCCTTGCTCCACAGCTCAGCCAGCCGCAAAGACAGCGACGGCACCTTCTCGGACGGCTTCATGATGAAGGTGTTGCCGCAAGCGATGGCGACTGGCGCCATCCACAGCGGGATCATCGCCGGGAAGTTGAACGGGCCGATGCCGGCGCACACGCCGAGCGGCTGGCGGAAGGACCAGCTGTCCACCCCTCGCGCCACGCCCTCGCTGTACTCACCCTTGAGCAACTGCGGGATACCGGCGGCAAACTCCACCACCTCCAGGCCGCGTGTCACCGAGCCGCGCGCGTCATCCAGCACCTTGCCGTGCTCGGCCGTGACCAACGCCGCCAGCTCATCCAAGTGCTGATCGAGCAGTGCCTTGAACGCGAACAGGACACGCGCGCGACGCACCGGAGGCGTCGCCGACCAGGTCTCGAAGGCCTGCTGCGCGACCGTCACGGCGTCGTTCACGTCCGCCGCGGTGGACATCGGTACCCGACTCGCCACGGAACCGAGCGCTGGATTGAAGACGTCCCCCCAGCGGGAGCCCACGCTGTCCACCAGCCTACCGCCCACGTAGTTCTGCAAAGTGTTGGTCATGATTGTACCCACCGAGGCCGCGGCGACGCTACTGACAAGCCGTCAAACCTCCATCAACGTACAGGATTTGACCGGTGACGAGCTCGCTCGCCGGTCCGCAGAAGAATAAAGTAGGCCCCACGATGTCGCTCGGTTGGGCGATGCGACCGAGCGGGATGCGCTCGAGCAGCTGCGCTCTCTGCTGCGGATTCTTCAGCAGATGCTGCGCCATGTCGCTCTCTACGAAGGTGGGGGCCACGCCGTTGACGTTGATGCCGTGGGGCGCAAGCTCGACCGCGTGCTGCCTCACGATCATGGCAAGCCCGCCCTTGCTCGCCGTGTAGGCGGAGTAGCCTTTGCCCTTGAGCGCGAGCAAGGCGCGCACGGACAGCAAGTGCACGTGACGCCCGCCTTCCCGCTGCGCCACCTGACGCCGCGCCGCGGCTTGGCCGAGGAACATGGCCGCCTTCAGGTTCAGGTCGATCACGCTGTCGAAGCTGTCCTCCGTCGCCTCCAGCAACGCCTGCTCACGGTGAACGCCGACGGCGTTGACGAGCACGTCGATGCGACCGAAATAGTCGCACACCGCGTCCACCGCGCGAGCGATGTCCGGGACCTTTCGCGCGTCAAACGCCACGGCGCGGGCTTCTGCGCCCGTGGCCCGCACTCGCTCCGCGACCCGCTGCAGCTTGGCTTCATCCGTACCGCCGACGACCACGCGCGCGCCGGCTGCCCCGAGGCCCTCGGCGATGGCCGCGCCCAAAACGCCGCTGCCGCCGGGCACGAACGCGACCTTGCCGCTCAGGCTGGGGAGTGGGGTCGTCATGGGGCAGGCTCAATCCAAGTGTAAAGCGCCGTCGATGTCGAGCAGCAGCTGGTAGCTGCTCATCGCGCCTCGGGGGCAGCGGCCAAGTCGCCCAGGTACTCCCGCACGCCGGGGTTGGCCAAAAATTGCTCGTACGTGCTGCGCTCCGTGACGTGGCCGCCCGCCACGAACAGGAAGCGTTGGCAATACTGGCGCAAGATCTGCAAATGAAATGCCTCGCGGGGGTGAAGACACAGCATCACGACGGAGCCCCGCTGACGGAGCTGCTCGAAGAAGCCGAGCATGAACCCGACATAGCCGTCCTGCGGGCTGAGCGGCGGCTCGTCGAACAGGTGCACCAGCGGGCGCTCCCGGTGCGCCGGCTGCAGCAAGAAGCTCGGCTTGCTGCGCCGCACCGCCCGCACTTGGTACGACTGGTGGTAGTGGACGACCAGGCGATCGCGCTCGTGGTACTTCACCGTGTGGACGTCGCGGCCGTCGCACAGGACTTGACCGCGGGTCGGCGCCGAGCTGCCGGCAAGCAGCTCGAAGAGCGTCGTCTTGCCCGCGCCGTTGGGTCCCAGCACGCCAACCACCTCTGGCGCTTCGATCCGGAACGATCCCTTCAGGCTGAACGTCGGCCGCTGGCTGAGCCAGCCGCGGGTGTACACCTTCTCCAGGCCGCGCGCTTCCAGGATCGGGGTCGTCATGGCTGCACCCGACCAGCGCTCAGCAGGTAAGAACGGTCGCAGACGTGCAGCACGCTACGCACGTCTTGCTCCACGATCAATATGGCGCGACCCTCTGCGCGCAGGCGCGCGATCGCTTGCATCACGTCCTGCGCCAGCATGGGCGAAAGGCCTTGCGCCGGCTGATCGAGGAGCAATAAACCTGGCCCGCCCAGCAGCGCGCGCGCGATCGCGACCATCTGTAGCTCGCCGCCCGACAGCTGCTCAGCGTCGCGCTCGAGCAGCTGCGGCAGCGCGGGGAACAGCTCGAACACCTCGGCGTCGGAAAAGCTGCGAAAGGGTGATCTCTTCCTGCCAAGCTCTAGGTTCCGCCTCACGGTGAGGGCCGGAAACACACGCCGATCCTGTGGCACCCAGCCGATACCGGCGCGCGCGATGTCGCTCGTGGCGGCGCGGGTGATGTCTCGCCCATCGAAGCGAATCGAGCCACGACGTGCTGGTGTCAGCCCCAAGATGGCGCGCAGGACGGTGGTCTTGCCGGCCCCGCTGCCTCCGAGCAACGCCACCACCTCACCCGGGCCCACGCGCAAATCCACACCGAACAGGGCCTGAGCTTCCCCGTAGAACGCCTCGACGCCGAATAGCTCAAGCATCGCGGCCGCCCCGGCTCGCGCGCTCGAGCCACGGATCGGCTCGCAGCTCCTCGGGCGTCCCCTGCGCGATGACCTGCCCCCAATGGAGCACGAAAACGCGATCGGCGAGCCGCAGCAAGAAGTCCAGGTCGTGCTCGATCATGACGATGGTGAAGGAGCGCCTGAGCGAACCGATCAGCTCCAGCAGGCGCTCGCGCCCCTCCGCTCCCAGGCCCTGCGTCGGCTCATCCAAGAACAGCACGCGGGGCTCCGCCGCGAGCGCCACCGCGATGTCCAGCGCGCGCCGCTCACCGTACGACAAGCTCTTCGCCTTCTCGTCGAGGCGCCCCGCGAGCCCGACTCGCTCCGCGGCCTGGGCGGCCTTGTCGAGCGCCGCGCGATCGGCAGCCGCGCTCTTGAAGGGATTCAGGCCGGATCGGCGCATCTCCGGCACGGCCAGCAGAGCGTTTTCCAGCACCGTGAGCTCATCGAACAGGCTCACGACCTGGAACGAGCGAGCGACGCCGCGCTCGGCGAGCTGCCGCGCTGACAGCCCGGTGACGTCTTGCCCGTCCAGCAGCACGCGACCTCGGTCCGGCGGGACCTGCCCGGTGAGGACGTTGAAACAGGTGGTCTTGCCGGCGCCGTTCGGGCCCACGATGCCCGAGAGCCGCCCCTGCTCGAAGGACAGCGTGATGTCCGCCAACACCACGCGATCGCCGAAGCGCTTGCTCACGTGCCGAGCCTCAAACAGCGCCACGGGGTCCCTCGTTGCTCGACGCAGCAGCCGCTACCACTCGGCTTCGCAGCTTGTGCCGGTAGCGCTGCCACGCTCCAGCGATGCCTTCGGGCTGGAACAACACCACGCCCATGAACAAGAGGCCGTACCAGAACGGCCACGACGAGGTGACGGCACCCAGCAGATCTCGCGCCAAGATGAACACCAGCGCGCCCAGGACCGGACCCCAGAAGCTCACCGTACCGCCGCCGATCAGCACCGCCATCACGATGAAGCCCGAGCTGTGCAGGCTCATCACGTCAGGGTACGCGCTCTCCTGCGCCAGGGTGAGCAAGCTGCCGGCGAGCCCGGCGACGAACCCAGACAGCGCCATCACCGTCCATTGGGTGCGCGCCACGTCGTAGCCCACGCAGCGGGCGCGAGCTTCGTTCATGCGGATCGCTTGCAAGGCCATGCCCAGCGGCGAGTGGAGCAGCCGCCACAGCGCCACGATCGCAGCCGCCAGCGCGACCAGCACCAGGTAGTAGAGCGCGACGTCGTCTGCCAGGGTGAGGCCGCCCAGCGCGGGTCTGCGGATGTTGAGCAGACCGTCTTCACCACCGGTGAGCGAGTGCGCCTTGATGGCCACGAACCAGAACACCTGTCCGCACGCGATGGTGAGCAGCGCGAAATAGATGCCGCGGCGGCGCGCGACCAAAGCGCCCACCAGCCCCGCCGCGACGCCGCCCGCCAGCGCCCCCAGCGCTAGGCATAGCAGCGGGTTCTGCCATCCGGCCAGGTAACACAGCCCGTACGCATAAGCGCCGACGCCCAGGAATGCGCCGTGCCCGAAGGCGGGCAGGCCCGTGTAGCCCAAGAGCAGATTGTAGCCGAGCCCGTACAGCATCCAGATCGCCACCTCGATGCCGAGGTAGGGATACAAGCCCACACGCTCGGCCCAGAGCGGATAGCTTGCCAGCAGCAGCAGCGTGACCAGCATCGGTCGGGTCAGCCAGGGCTGAGCGCTGCCACGGTCGCGCTGAAGTCTGACGGAGGTGTGCAGCGCCATCGGCTCAAGCCTCGAGCGCGCTCTGCTTGCCCATCAGCCCGCGCGCCCGCAGCGTGAGCACGACGATGAGCAGCAAGTACATGGACAGCACCGACCATTCGGCGGCGTAACCGCCGGTGAGCCCGACCGTGACACCCACCAACATCCCTGCCGCCACCGCACCCCAGAAGCTGCCCACTCCGCCGAGCGCGATGATCAAGAAGGCGGGGATCACGGCGTCCACGCCGACGTGCGGACGCAAACCCCAGATCGGCGTCAAGATGATCCCGGCCAGCGCCGCCAGCGCGGCGCCCAGCGCGAACACGAGCACGCGCAGGCGGCCGAGGTGGATCCCGAGGGCGCGCGCCATCTCGGCGTCGTGAGCGCCTGCCTTCACGCGCGCGCCATACGGCGTTCGCTCCAAGAACAGCCAGACCAGCGCCATCAACGTTAGGCCCAGGAAAGCCGCGAAGAAGCGGTACTTCGAGTAGACCAAGTCGCCGATCGAAAGCGCGCCGCTGACGGCCTCGGGCACCGGCAAGCTCTGCTCCCCCGGCCCCCACACGCTGCGAATGCCCTGCTCGAGCACCAGGGCAGCACCGAACGTGAGCAAGAGACCATACTCGGCCTTCTTGCCGTACGTACGGCGAAGGCAGCGCTCGAGCCCCATACCCACCAGCCCCACGAGCAGCGGAGCGACGATCAGCGCCAGCGCGTAGCGCGCGGCGAGCGGCAGCTCCAAGTAGCTGGCGGCAGCTCCGCCCAAAAAGCCCGGCTGGATGATCGCGACGGCCAGGTACGCGCCGAGCGTGAACAGCGAGCCGTGCGCCAGGTTGATCACCTCCATCATGCCGACGATCAGCATGAAGCCGAGCGCGAGCAAGCCGAACAGGATGCCGAGCGTGACGCCGTTGAGCAGGTGGGGCAGCACGACTTCAGGGCTCGTAGACGGGGGTCGACTCGAACGGCTCCAGCTTACACTTCGCGTCCGCTTCTTCGTCGATGACCTGGCTGGGGGAGGTGAAGCTCAAAATCTTGAACAAGTCGTCAGGGCTGTGCGAGGTCAGGTTGGCGGTGGCCAGGTAGATGGTCTGCTGCAGTTGGTGCGTCGCCGGGTTCATGAAGGCGTCGTGGTGCTGCATGCGCTCCTGGGCCGGTATTTTCAGCTGTTCCAGCTCTCTGATCACCGCGTGATTGTTGGTGGTTTTCACGCGCTCCACGGCTTCGAGCAGCGCGCGCGTGGCGAAATAGCCATTGTAGAAGACGTTGCCCGGCGTCTTGATCTTCGCGTCCGGGTTGGCTTTGGCGTAGCGGGCGTTGAGCTCCTTCACGCCAGGCAGCGAGAGCCCGTGGTACCAGGTGGTGCCGAACACACCGAACAACCCCGTGCGCGGCAAACCGTAGACGTCCGGCCAGTCTTGCTGGTTGTTGAGCCAGGCGTACTTGTCGGCGAGCTTGAGCTGCGTCACCTGGGCCCGCAGCGCCTTCAAGTCGTCTCCGCCCACCGCCGCGGCGATGACGTGCGGGGCTCGCTGCTGCACCTTGAGCAAAATCGAGCTGAAATCCCGCGTGCCTTGCGGCACCAAGATCTCGTCGATGATTTCGCCGCCGTTCTGGGTGACGACCTTCTTGGTGGCGCGGGCAGTGTCGTGCCCCCACACGTAGTCGTTGGTGAGGAGCAGCCACTTCTTACCGAACGTCTCGATCGCCCCCTTGGTCGCGGCGAGCGTGAAGTTGGTACCGTTCGCGTCCCACACGAACTTCACGCGGTGGCAGCTCTCGCCCGCTTCGGTGGCGGAGCTACTGTTGGTGTTCAGGTAGATCACGCCGTATTTCTGCGCCACCTGCGAGATGGCGTTTGCCACGCCCGAGCTCACCCCGCCCACGATGAAGGCGACCTTGTCGCGCTTGATCAAGCGCTCGGCCACGCGCGAGCCGGTAGCGGGCGTCGTCTCCGTGTCCAGGTGCACCCACTTGACGGGGCGCCCCAGCACGCCGCCGCGCGCGTTGGCCTCCTCGATGGCCATGAGCACGCCGCGCTTGTCGGAGTCACCGCTGCTTGCGTACTGCCCACTCGCGTCCGCCGTGATGCCGATCACGAGCGGTGCCTTGCTGGAGGCGGCTCGCGCTGCGGAGCTAGCCGGCGCGGGGCCGGCGGCGCCCGCCTTGTCGTTGCAGGCGGCGCAGAGCACGGACAGCGCTCCGAGCGCTGCCAGGCCGAAAACGCGCACGCTCATGGCTCGAGCTCGACGCCGTTCTGCTTGCACTGCGCCGCCACCAGGTGGCCGACCAGACCATCGCCGAAGCCTGCGTTGAGCGCCGAGACCAGCGCATGGAGCACGGCAGAGCCGAGCGGCGCGGTGAGCGGCACGTCCGCCACCATGCGCTGATAGTAGCGGAGGTCCTTGGCGGCGTTGGCCAGGGAGAAGCCCAGCCCGCTATAGTCCCCGCTCTCCAGCAGCTTGGGGACGATCATCTGGAAAATGCCGCTGTTGGCGCCACCTCCGCCGACCACGTCCGCGAACTTGCGCAGGTCCACCCCCGTCGCGGCGCAGGCGCACAGCGCCTCGGCGATCAGCGCGGCGTGGCCCATGGTGATCAGGTTGTAAATCAGCTTGGTGCGCGCGCCCGTGCCGACGCCGCCCATGTAGAAGATGTTCTCGCAGAACGCTTCCAGCACCGGCCGCACCTCAGCGAAGGTGCGCTCCGTGGCGCCCACCATGGTGTTCAGCCTGCCCGCTTCCGCCTCCTTGGGGCTACGAGCGAGCGGAGCATCCGCGTAGCCCGCGCCGAGCGCCTCCAGGTCCCTAGCCACTCGTTCGCTCAGGGCTGGCTCACTGGTGGAGCAATCCAGCAAGATCTTACCCGCGGCAAAGCCGCCGAGGAGCCCGCTCTCCCCGTACACCACTTGCTCGACCTCGGCGGCGCCCGTCACGCACAAGATGACGACCTCAGCCGCGTCGGCGATGGCGCGCGGCGTCTTGACCTCGCGCGCGCCCTGGGCGACCAAGTCGTCAATCGGCTTGCGGTTCCGGTGCGCCATCAAGGTCACGGGGAAGCCCTTGCTCAGCAAGTTCTTGGCCATACCGTGCCCCATCAAACCCACGCCGATGAAGCCGATCTTCTTTGCCATCAATGGAGCACTTTAACCGCGAGCACGGGAGCGACCACAGCCACTCGGCCATGAATTCGTCGCTGCAACGGCGCCCAGATTGGGATTCTGATCGTAGAATATTTTTTCTATTTCGTCAACAAATGGCACAGCTCTGGCCTATTTCGAACTAAGAGCTCAAGAGCCGTAGCCTTGGAGCCTTCAGTCCCCACGCCGCGTTCCTCCCGGCCTCGAGCCAGCCGGCAGCCATGCGCGGCTCAGTGCCGACGTCGAGCTCGCCGTGCCTGGCGGCGCCTGGCGGCGACGGCGCTTGGGTCGCTCGCTGCGCTGGGCGCTCCGGATGCTCGAGCCGAAATTTTCCTGGTCGAGAAGGAGCAGCCGGGGGACTGGGCGGTGTCGACGGACGGCCGGGTCGACGCGTACCTGAACTGGCTCGTGGGCGAGACCATCAACACCGGCAACTTGGGGAGCAAGGTCAATCCTGCCGATCCCGCCTCGATCGATCGCTACATCTTGGTCGGTCCCCAGCTCGCGCTCCGCGGCAACCCGACGCCCAGCGGCGCGCTCGGCAACACCGTGACCGACACGGACCTGAGCACGCTGCGCGTGCGCGGCGGCTTCGCCAGCACCATCCTGGCGTTCAACGTCTACAAGCAGGTGCTGCCGGATCTGCACCTCAGCGTCCGGCTCGCGCTATGGGCCGGCATCCAGAACGCGCAGACCGACAACGTGCGGCAGTTCAACGACACCGCCACCGTGGACTTTCGCGAGCAGTACCTGGAGCTGTCGGGCAGCTGGGGCGCCGCGTGGGGTGGTCGGCGGCTCGGTTTGTTCAACCGCGGCGGCACGAGGATGAACTGGCTACTCATCCACCAGCACGGCGTCGGTCACCCGTGCGACGTGGACTCAGCAGCGGCAGCAACGTGCGGTCACACCGGGGTCGGCTCGATGTTTCCGTCGCGGCACGCCCAGCTGGGCTACGCCACCCCTGAGCTGGCCGGCGTGCAGCTCTCCGTAGCGGCGCTGGATCCTGCCATGATCGACGCCTTCTGGAACCGCACCCCCACGCCGCGGTTCGAGGCCGAGCTCACGTTTCGTCGCTTGGTCGCGCCAGGTCCGGTGGTGGACGACGAGGTCAACGTCTGGCTCAACGGCTTGAGCCAGCTGGTGGGGCGCATCACCGAGACACCACCCAACCCGACGACGCGAGATCCGGGCATCCCCGCGGACGCCGTGCGAGGCGTGTGGGGAGCGGGCGGCGGCGCCTGGGGACGCTTTCGCGGCTTCGGGCTGGGCGCCACGGGCTGGCTCGGAGAGGGCTTAGGCACCGCTTGGGCGCTGGGTAACACCGCCATCGACTCGATCGGCACGCTGCGCTGGCACTACGGGTACTTGGGCGTCGGAAATTACCGCTTCGGCCGCTTCGAGCTGGCCGCTTCGTACGGCGCGACGCACGTCCGAGAGACAGATTGGGACAAGGCGCCCTCGAACCCGATCAAGATCAGCTTGATTCGGCGGGTGCGCGGCATCGGGGGCAAGCTTGCTTACCACCTCGCGCCGGTGGTGTTCTCGATCGACGGCATGAACCTGAAGCACACCTGGCACCGGGGCGAGACGCAGCACGTGAACGTGCTGAGCGGCGGCATGCTCGCTGAGTGGTAGCCGATCCAGCTGACGCGCTGCATCGGGTGATCGGCTCTGGCGCGCTAGCTCCGTGCAGCTATACTGTCGCGCCTGTCCACGACGCACCTTTGGCTGCTTTCGTGTTGCCTCTTCGCGAGCCTTGGTTGCGAGCTCGCGCAGAACTACACGGACCCACACGGACCACGCTACGCAGGTAGCTACGCGGTCGAGGGGGAGCAGCCCAATCCGCCCGAGGTCGGGGTCGTGACGTTCAACATCGCGTTCGCGGACGAGTACGAGCTGGCGGCGCAAGAGCTGGCGCTCGATCCTAGGCTGTCGACGGCGGACATCCTGCTGCTGCAGGAGATGGACGCTCCGCGCACCGACGCCATCGCGCAAGCGCTGCAGATGAACTACGTCTACTATCCCGGGTCCGTGCACCAGAACGGGCGGGACTTCGGCAACGCCGTGCTCTCGCGCTGGCCCATCGTAGCCGACCAAAAGCTCATCCTGCCGCACAAGAACCCGACGGACGGGCGCATCCGCATCGCCGTCCAAGCGACGGTAGCGACGCCCCTGGGCGATATCTCCGCCTACAGCGTGCACACGGAGACACCGTGGCTCGGGCCGCGCGCGCGCCTGGAGCAGTCCGCCGCGGTCATCAAGCACGCCAGCGCCTCACCCGTGCGCAGCCTCGCCGGGGGTGACTTCAACACCGGAGATCCGGGCTCGCTCGACGCCACCATCGCCCTGTTCGGCAAGCATGATTTCGCTTGGGCTTCCGCGGACGCCGGTGACACCGCCGGCGGCTACGCGCTCGATCACATCTTCGCCCGCGAGATCACCCCGCTGCGGTCCGGCAGCGTCATGACACAGGCCAGCGATCACCGGCCATCATGGGCAGAGCTGTCGCTAGATCTTGCGCGGTAGCGCACGCCCTCTGCCTGCTGTGCTGCGCTAGCGGCTGCGTCAGTTACGGATCGCATTTGGGCACCGCGCCCTTACCGTCGGGCTCGCGTGAGCTGTCGCTGGCGGCCGACGGCTTGCTGGTGGATCGGGGCTTGGGCCCGCAGCTGCTGCCGAACCCCGAGGTCGGCTACCGCATCGGCGTCGGGCATGAGCTGGACGTTGGCGCGCGCCTGAACGTCGGCAGCTTGGAGCTGAGCGGTCGCTGGCGCTTCCTACAGGGGGACGTGAGCCTGGCGCTCGTGCAAGGTCTGGGCTTCGGCTTCGTGCCGGTGACCAACCGCGACACCGGCCTGTTCAACGCGCATTGGTTGACGTCGTTGCTCGTCGGGACGCCGGTCACGCGCACCTCCGAGTTGGTGTTCGGCATGCGCGGCGCGATGACGTACGCCTTCCCGCTGACGGCGTTTCGCGGTGACGCCAGCGAGGCCACCACGTACTGGCTCGGCGGCGGCGAGGCTGGCTACCGCTTCGCGATCGGGAAAGAGGTGTACTTGTTCCCGCAGCTCACAGCGCTCCGCGCTTACGACACGCGCGCCGGTGAGTGGCTGTACCCCACGCTCCAGGGCGGGGTCGCGCTCCAGCTGTGAGCTTCAGAACGAGGTGGTGAGCTGCAACACGGCCACCGACGGGCCGCGATCCATGGCCATGATGCGCAAGCCGACGAGCGAGCCGACCGCGGCGACGCCGAGACCGCCGCCGATCGGCAGCGCCGCGCGCCGGTGGCAGCTGAGGTCGTCGTCCTCGCAGTCGATGGTGAGCCCGTAGCTGGTGATGGCCGCGCCCAGGGCGATCGACGAGATGACGATGACCGTGCCCCAGGTCGAGGCGGAGGAGCGCGGCTTCGCTGCCGGTGCGGCTGGAGCCACCGTCGGCGCTGGGTCGGCCTCAGGCGTGCTCTGAGCGAGCGAGGTTCCGCTCACTAGCAGGCTCGCGGTCACGCAGACGACTTGAATCAGACGAAACGACATCGGTGCTCCTCAAGGTCGAACGGTCACGTAGAGCTGCGCGGAGAGCTGCTGCGCCCAGTAGCTGTCGCGCTCGGCGTAGAGGCCACGGCGGTACACGGAGGTGGGCGCGATGCCGAGGCCGAAGCCGCGCAGAGGCTCGACCTCGTACCAAAGTCGCAGCGAGCCGATCAGCTCGTCCCCGCGCACGCCGTCCACCACCTTCGCGATGTAGTGACGCATCTGCAGGCCAATTTCGCCGAACTTGCCCAGGCGGAGCTCGAGGCCGCTCCACGGTGAGAACCCGGTAGCGAAGTTGTAGTCCCGATCCCCGCTGCGCGCTTCGGTGGAGCTTGCGCCCAGCACCGGCACCAGGTCACCACCGACGCTGAGCCGCAGCGACCGCCCGCTCTTCAGCCGCAGGACCAAATGGTTGACGGGGCCGAAGCCGATCCCGCTGTAGGTCGCGAAGTTGGTCCCCACGTACTCGTAGCTCATGCCAAAGCCGAATACGTCATTGTCTTGCAGGGGTCGCGGCTCGGCGGAGAGCGGTATGCTCACGCCGTAGAGCAAGCCGTGGGAGTACACGTGGGCGCCGCTCAGCTGGCTGTTGAACAGGTTGGCGGCCGCGTACAGCTCGAAGAAGTCGAACGCGCCGAGCTGCCGCTTGCCCGGCGCCGGCAGCAGCGTGCCGTATTCGACGTCCACCGCGAGCAGCACGGCGGGGCGCGAGCTCTTCAGCTCGCCCTCCTCCTGATCCATGCTGACGCGATCCACGCCGAGCTCGAGCGCGATGCGGACTGGACGGCGTACCGGGCGATGACCGCTACGCCAGGCGCGTCCGGTCGTCAGGCGATCGAAGCCGCGCATCGGATCCACCGCAGCTGCCATGAGCTCCCGCGACAAACGACCTTCGTCCTCACTGTCATCGAGGATCTGGCTCGAGAGGCGGTGCATGATCTCGCCCAGCATCACGCCGCCGAGGGTCGTGACCGCAAGATCATTGAGCGATGGCTTCTCACGCTCGGCGAAGAGCTCCCAGGTCATGCTACCGGCGAACGTGTACGCCGCCGACTCCCAGAACGAGAGCCCAGCTCCGCGCGCAGCGTTGTACTGCAAGCTGCCGTGGTACGGATGGCCGAAGAAGTTCGTCTGTAGGATGTCGTGATCCCACTCGAAGCCGTGCCGCAGGTTGTCTTGCAGCGTGGCGCGCGTGATGGGGGCCCAATCCTTGTTGCGCGACCAGGCTATCTGCCAAATCGCCCAGTTGACGAAGGCCAAATTGGCGCCGGCGCGCGCGTAGTCGACGAACGCTCGATCGCGTGTGGCCGCGTCGTAGTCAACCAGCTGCTCTTGCGCGCGGCCAGGGGCGGCCGCGAAGAGTACGCTGGATAAGCAAGCAATCTTGAGCCCCAGGCGCGAGCACGACGCAGGTCCGCGCGTCTTCTTCATGCGAGATGGGCAGGATGCTACCACCGCTTCTCGCCGCTCAACCGAGGCAGGATGAGCGTGGCCAGATGACGCAGCTCGACTCGTGGGCCTAGAAGTTGACCCTCTGGAGGGCCGTGCCCGCCGGAAACGTGCCGCTGTCGACAGCGGTGCCCCAGGTCACGCCATCTTTGCTCAGGTAGATTTCCCAGCCGGCGATGCGGCCGTTGGCCTGATCCTGACGAGGCAAGTAGGAGAAGCCGGTGATGACGCGCGCCGTGCCCAAATCGATCCTGAGCTCATGCGGCAGGGGGGCGTCGCCCACACCGTTGGGCTCCCACTCCGTGTGCCAAAACGTGGCGTTGTTCCCGTCGATAGCGGCGATCGCGGGAGCGTTCTCGTCGTCCGTCTCCTCGGAGTCCGCGCTGACCATCCAGGAGCTGCGATCGATGGGGGCGTCGCCCGTCGTGAACAAGCGAAACTCCGCGACGGCGGTCCACACCGAGCTGCCTTGTGC
>JAEYOT010000100.1 GCA_023411445.1 Pseudomonadota bacterium | reverse complement strand
CACCAGCTGGCCCAAAAATCAAGGACCACGACGCGACCTTGAAGATCCGACAGCCGCTGGGACTCCGCCGGCGCGTCCGGTGACACGTAAGGCAGGATGAAGTCCGGCGCGGGCGTGCCGACCATGGCCGAGCTCTCCGCGCGCTTGGTGCCGACCAGCGGCAGCACGAACAGGCCCATGAACACGCTGAAGCCGAGCACGAGCGCGGCGATCAGGTATCCGGTGTTGGCTTCCTTCGCCTTGTTGGCCTTCTTGTCTTCACTCATGAATCGACGCTCACCGCGCGGGCCTCGTCAGCCGCCGGCAGCTCAGGCGCCGCCGCGCTGCCCAGCACTGGCAACGTCAAGCGCAGGCGGGCACCGCCGGAGCTGGCTGCTGTGGCCTGCACCATGCCGCCGTGCTCGATGGCGATCTTCTTGACGATGGCGAGACCGAGCCCGGTGCCGGTCTGCTTGGTGGTCACGTACGGATCGAAGATCAGCTCGCGCAGCTCCGCGGGGATGCCCGGTCCGTTGTCTTCGACGTCTAGCGCGTAGAAATCGTCCTGGCGCTGCAGCGCGATCTTGATCTTGGGCTCGCCCACCTTGGCGTCCGCCAGAGCGTCCGCCGCGTTCTGCAGCAGGTTGATCAGCACGCGGCGCAACATCTGTCGGTCGACCGCCACGGGCGCCTCCTGGCTCGGTAGCTGCCACTCGAAGACGGGACGCTGGGGACCGAGCCGCAGCACCGAGAGCTCCTCGCCAGCAGGGCTCTGCTCATCGTGCTCACCTCCCTCGACTTGGCGCCGTTGCTCCGCCAAGAACTCGGTCAAGTCCGCGCGCTGGAGCCGCGCCTGCGGCAAGCGCGCGAAATCCGAGAACTCCGTCACCAGGCGGCGCAGCGTGCCCACCTCGTCTTCGACGATCTCGCGCGTGGTGTCGAGCAGACCTCGAAACTGCTCGTCGTCGCCGGGGTAGCGACGGTGGATCTCCTGCACGGCGAGCTGGATCGGGGTGAGCGGGTTCTTGATCTCGTGCGCTAGGCGGCGCGCCATCTCCTGCCAGGCGCTGATGCGCTGCAGGTACTCGATGCGCGAGCGGCTAGCCTCCACTTCACCTAGCATGCGATTGAAGGCGCGCGCGAGCGCGCTGATCTCGTCGTTGCCCGCCTCGCTCACGCGCACGCTGAGGTTGCCGGCGCCGACGCTCTGCGTGGCGCTGGCCAGCTCCGCCAAACGCACCGCCACGCTGCGCGCGAGCAGCGAGCCGACCGCGACGGCGCCCAAGATGGTGAGCCCGAGCAGCGCGGTGAACGCCAGCACGTAACCGCGGATGTCCTCCTTGCTGCGCCGATCCACGACCTTGTACGTGTCGATGAACTGGCCCATCTCGGCGAGCTCGTCGAAACGCGCCTTGTCGGCCGCGAACACCAGCACCAGCTCCGCTGCGTCCTCCCCCTCCTCAACCTCCGCCAGCGGACGCCGCACCTTTAGCTGGTTCTCGCGCGCAGGATCGAGCGGACGGCCACGATCGGCGCTGACCCACGCCTCCCCTTCGCCTCGGCTGGGGGGCTGCGGGCGCCCCTCCACGGCTTCCCCTTCGGGCGCGCGCGGCACTTCACTGGCGCCGGGCAGCACCACGCGCAAGGAGACCAAGCTGGGGTGCTCGGCGAGCTGCTCGCTGAGAGCTTGCTTGGTTGCTTGCGCGTCGCGAGCGGCGACCGCCCGACGCAGCGCGGGCTGAAGCGCGATCGCCGCGCCCTCCTCGCGCATGCGCGCTTTGACGCTGCGCGCCAGCTCTTGATACAAGCCGAGCGAGCGATCCAGGTGTTGCCCGATCTCCGGGACGAAGTAGCGCGCGCCGGTCTCGCGCACGTACTTGTTGCCGAGCCAGACCGCCACCAGCACCGGGATCAGCGCCGTGAGCACGATCGCCAGCGCTAGCCGCGCCTGGATGCGGCCGAGCGGCTTCAACTGGGCACCCGGAACCAATGGCGCAAGACGCGCCACGGATCGAAGCCGAGGTAGTGCTGCACGTCCGGCTGCACGTAAGCGTAGGCGCGGCCGAGCGCGGGGCCCAGCACGCCGGCGCCGCTCTCGCGCAAGCTGTCCAGCACGCCGAAGCGCTGCGCCAGCCCCTTGGCGAAGGTCAGCGCCGCGCGACTGGCGTCCAGCCCGAGCGGTACCGCCAGCCCAGGCGTGACCGGCGTGAGCACGACGTCCCGCGCGGCCACCGCCGTCGCCCAAGCGCCGGGCTGGCTGGTGCTAGCCAAGTAGCGAAACGTCGCCAGCTCCGCGTAGCAGCCGACCGCCACCGGTCCGATGCGGGCCTCCGCCGCCGCGCCCAGGTAGCGGTAGTCGCGTAGGAAGTCACCGGACAGCAGCCCCATGTCGCGCCGGAGGCGGTCCGGCCCCATCAGCATGTCGAAGGCAGCGCCGCGGCGTCGCAAGCACAGCGCGGTGTACAAGTCCCCATCGTCGAAGGCGCCGATGACCACGGACTTTCCGTCCGGGCACACGAGATCGAGCGCGCTGGCGAGCGCGCGCTCGGTGGGGATCGGCCAGTCGCTGACCGGCGTGGGCCAGAGCTCGAGCTCGCCGCTCTGCTCGAGCTCACGCAGCGCAGCGACGAACGCCTCCACGTGCTGGTGAAAGGACTGGCCGCGCGCCAGGTGCCGAGCGAAGCGATCGTTGAGCTGCTCGAGCGCGCTGCTCGTAAACAGCGCGGCAAAGCTGCCGTCGTGCTCGCGCGCCAGGGCCTCCGCCGTGGCGTGGCCTGCCCAGGGCAGCGGTAGCCGGCCGCGCAGCGTGGACACGACCTTCACCACGCGCTCACCTTCGCGGAGCGCGAGGATGCCGCCGCCCGTGTGAGCGCGCGGCGCGCTGTCAGGGCCGCGGAACAGATGCGGCAACCGCAGCCAGTCTTGGGCGGTGAAGTCGAGGACTTGAACGTCGGCGCTGAACATCCGGCACGGCGGAGTATAGTGGAGCCATGCTCCCCGACCACGCCGCCGATCCGCTCACGAGGGACCTGCTGGCCTTCATCGAGTCCGCGCCTACCCCGTACCACGCGGTTTCCGTGGCAGCAGAGCGGCTGGCACAGGCTGGTTTTCAGCGCGTATCCGAGCGCGAGAGCTGGGCGCTCGGGCCCGGTGACCGCGCCTTCGTGGTGCGCGGGGGCGGGTCGATCGCGGCCTTCCAAATGGGCCGCAAGCCGCCGGCGGAGACCGGCTTCATCCTGATCGGCGCCCACACGGACTCGCCCAACCTGCGGCTGAAGCCCCAGGCGGAGCTGACCGCGCACGGCTACGAGCAGCTCGCGGTCGAGGTGTACGGCGGGGTGCTGCTCTCCACCTGGCTGGATCGCGATCTGGGCTTGTCCGGACGCATCGTGCTGGAGGATGGCAGCGCTCGCCTCGTCAGGCTCCCGGGGGTGCTCTGTCGCGTCCCCAACCTCGCCATCCACCTGAACCGCGACGTGAACAGCGCGGGCCTCACGCTCAACTCGCAAAACCACCTGCTGCCCATCGCGGCACTGCAGCTCGAAGGCGGCGGCCTTCAGCTGATGGAGCGCGTCGCGGCAGCGGCTGGCGACGGCGTGGACGCCAAGGCCATCCGCGGCGCTGACCTGTGCTTGTTCGATACGCAAGCGCCGGCGCTGGGCGGCGCGCGCGGTGAGCTGATCTTCTCGGCGCGCTTGGACAACCTCGCCTCCTGCCACGCTGCCATCTCGGCGCTGCTCGGCGCCGAGCGCGACGCGGACTCGACGCGCGTGGTGGTGCTGTACGATCACGAGGAGGTCGGCAGCGAGACGGCCAGCGGCGCCGGCTCGCGTTTCCTGGAGAGCGCGCTCTTGCGCTTGGTCGAGGCCGGCGGAGGCGGCGCGGACGCCTTCGCGCGGGCCATCGCGGGCTCGCTGCTCGTCTCGGCGGACATGGCCCACGCCGTGCACCCGAACTATCCGGACAAGCACGACAAGCAGCATCGCCCCACGCTCGGCCGCGGTCCCGTGCTGAAAGTGAACGCCAACCAACGCTACGCGACGGACGGGCCGAGCGCCGCGCGCTTCAGGCAGGCGTGCGCCGACGCCGGCGTGGAGCCTCAGGTGTTCGTGTCACGCAACGACATCGCCTGCGGCAGCACGATCGGGCCCATCGCGGCGGCGGGGCTCGGCCTGCGCACGGTGGATGTGGGCAGCCCCATGCTCAGTATGCACAGCTGCCGCGAAATGGCGGCCGCGTGCGACGTGCCGGTGATGGTGCGCGTGATGACGGAGCTATTCAACCGCTTCACACCGCTGGATCCCGCCGTGTGAGCTCGCACGAAGAAAGTCACGGTGACGGCGACGCGAAGCGGCTGTTCGGGAACGGCTCCGGCTCGCTGTCGTAACGATAAGCGTAGCGTAGCGAGGACAGGTCCACGCCGCGCGCGCGCAGGCCTTCGTAGTCGTCGTAACGCAGCGTGAGCAGCGCGGCTGGGTGCGAGGGTGAGCGCCGCTCGAACGCGACCTCTACCACGCTGCTGCTGCTGCTCTCCCCGAACTCGGTGCCGATGTTGCTCGGCCCTGCCGCGGACTTACGGCGCGGCGCAGGAGCGGAGCGCGGCGCGCCCTCCGAGCCCTTCTCGGCGCGCTCTTCCCGGCGCGCGCTGGGCTCGGCCGGGTAACCCCGATCGTAGCTGTACGGGACAGGGCGCGGCCGGATCGGGGCGGGGGGGCGCTTCCGCTCCGGGAAAACAGCGACGCCGATCACGCCCACGTGCTGCGGAGTGCCACGGCGCGCAGAGTAGCTCTGCTCGCGGCTCGTGAAGCGAAAGACCGCCACCTCATCGAAGCTGCGCCGGAAGCCCTCGACCAAGAGCGAGCCGTAGGGCTCGATCAGGTAGCCGCGCTGCTTCACGTAGTCCCCGACTTGGCCGCTGACCGCGTCGCGACCGTCCACCGTGAGCACCACCTCCACGCGCTCGGAGGTGGGGTTACTGACGCGCACGTTGTAGCGGGCGCCTGGCTCCCCCAGGACGTAGCTCTGGCCGGCGTGGCGGAAGGTGGGCAGCGCGGCGCCGTCCAGCCCTTCGAGCGTGACCCGATACGGCGGGGGCGGAGCCGGGGCCACGCGTCGGCGCAGGGGGCTCTCGGCGTTGCAAACGGAGGCTGCTCCGACCACGGTCAGCAGGGCGAAGCCGGAGAGCAGCGCGAGGCGGCGCGACGTCAGGGGGAGCGACGGCATGGATCGGTGTACGCGCCAAGGGCTCGCCGGATCTCCAAAAACTTGGCGGGCAGCCGTCCGGCCCGCTATTCGCCAGGCCATGGCAGCGCACCCGTGCCGATTGTGTGGGACCGAGAGCTCTCCCGCCCTCATTTGCGGAGGCTGTGAGCGGACTTACGGTCCTCGCGTCGCTCGCTGGCTGGCCCGCGCCGAGCGCGACCACGACTTCGCCGCGAGCTGCCTGGCGTGTTTGACGCCGCCCTTGCGTGAGCGCTTCGCCGCCCTGCTGGCGCAGCGCTACCTGCTGCCCGGCTCGGACACGCGCCGAGGACCGGGCCTGCGCGCCGCGCGCCCGCGACCGAGCGCGAAGTGGCTGGCCAACGCCAACTGAGCCAGCGCTCAGTACTCCTTGTAAATCGCTAGCAGCGCGAGCACGAGGAAGCCGAGGCCGATGCACGCCGCGGCCAGCACCGTGCGCCCGCCCCGCGCTGGCGCCACGCCGAGCAGCTCGTCCACGCCTTCCCGGCGCAAGTGACGCTCGATGTCCGCACCAGCTTGCTTCACACGGCGGACGAAGACGACGAGCGTGAGCAAGAGCGCCACCGCTGCGTACCCGGCCATCACCAGGCGAATCCGTCGCGCGCGACGCTCTTCACGCGCGCGCGCCCGCGGTGCTCCGTCCAGCAGCAGCTGCTCGCGCACGTCGAGCGTGGTGGCGCCAGGCTCGAGCGGCGCGTGCAGCGGCCAACCGACGGCGGAGGGGCTGGCCAGGTCCGGCTGGCTCGACACCACCGCCCACAGCGGCGAGACAGCAGCCGCGGCGGCGGGCAGCGGCGCCTCGGCCAGCAGGCGACCGTCCGGCGCCAGCACGAGCTCGGCCCGAAGCCCGCCCAGGCGGCGCTCGCGATCGAACAGCCCGACCCAAGCCGTCGAGGCCGCGCCCGTGCTCTCCAACCAGAGCTTGCCGCCCTCGCGCCGCGCGCGGATCGCCCCCTGCACGACAGGCAGACGCGCGGCCAGCGTCCCTTCCCCGATACCCTCGGCGACCGCCTCGAGCGCGACCCTCACGGAAGGCTCACGCGGACGAAGCTCTAGCAGCGCCAGGCCCCGCTCGTCCGTCCGCGCGCTGCTCTCCGCCGGCTCCGCCCCTTCGAAGCGCGCCTTCACCCGCGCGCCCGGGATCGGCGAGCCCGCGCGCTCCGCCTTCACCCACAACGCGTCGGACACCGCGCCGTGGCCCGTGATCAAGACCCCGTGCGCGGGCGCCACGGACAGCTCTACCTCGCCCGCGTGCCGGCCCTGCTGAAAGCCTCCGCGACGCGGGGCGTTCGCCAGCAGCTGCGCTCTGCCCAGCACCAAGCCCCGCGCCAGCGGAGGCGCGTCCGGCAGAGCAGCCTGCACCCACAGCTCCAGCGCCGAGTCGTACGCGCGCGGCAGCTGCAGCGTCACCTCCGCGTTGCCATGCTGATCGCTCCGCGCGGAGGCGCTCGCGAGTCGCTGCCCGCCCTCCAGCGCCAGCACCGTGAAGGAGGCGCCCGCGAGTGGCACCTCGGCGATGCGATCGCGCCGCCCCAGCTCCACCCTCAAGCTGAGCTCCCGCTGCCCCTCGGTCGGCCCACCGTAGACCCGCGCGCTCTGGACGGGTCGTTCACCCCCGACCAGGACACCCAGCACCACCACCAGCACCGCCGAGAGCGGCGCCACGTACAGCAAGATTTTGCCCCGTTCACGCAGCGCCACGGCCCAAGGCTCTCACGTTACCGCGCCTGTCGCCTAGCCGGGCGGGTTTGCCACCCGCCGCCACCTTGATTTAGGGTGGCGCCCCCGACATGGCCGAGTCCAAGAAGAAGAAGAAAAGCGCCAAGCGCGAGCGCAAGGAGCGCCGCTTCTCTCCCGAGCAGACGTACTCCTCCGGTGCCGCGGTCGCGGCCGGCATGGCGGGCTCGCTCGGCGCCGG
>JAEYOT010000076.1 GCA_023411445.1 Pseudomonadota bacterium | reverse complement strand
GCGCGCCGGAGACTACCAGCGCCGGGCCGGCGGCGGCGCGACGCCGCACCAGCTCGGCAGCGCCCGCGAAGGTCCGCAAGGCCGCGCGCGCGCGCTGCATGTACAGTGGTCGCTTGGCCTCGATCAGCTCGGCGATTTCGCTTGGGCTCGGGCTGCGACCGGCGTCCTGCAAGATGGCGCGGAACGCTCCGGCGTCATCGAAGCCGAGGTACTTGTGTAGATAGTCCTGCTCGCTCAGCGAGACGCCGCGGGCCGCGAGCACTTCACGAAACGTCTCGAAGTGCACGACCTCGTCGTTGACCAGAACGCCGTTGAAATCGAAGAACGTGGCCGGAAACACCGCGTGAACCTAGCGCAAAACCCCCGGTATTTGGCGGAAGTTGCAACACCGGCCGGGTTGTGTCAGCTTCCGCCCTCGCAAAAATCACGGACACAGAGGCGAACCAAGTCGGAACATGAGCAAGGGCGATCTGCTTGAGATGGAAGGCGTGATTCAGGACGCGCTAGGCGGCGGCCAGTACAACATTCGCGTCGACCAGGGCGGAGCCATCGTGCGCGCGCAGCTCTCGGGTCGCATGCGTCGCCATCACATCCGCGTGCTCCCCGGTGATCGCGTGCGCGTCGCCGTGTCTCCTTACGACTTGTCGCACGGTCTGATCGTTTACCGCGGCAAGTGAGCGCTCTGCGGCGCGTCGCGGTAGTCGCGTGCGCCGTCCTCGGGGCAAGCCTGAGCGCTTGCTCCAAGAAGTCCGAGCCCACTCCCTCCGAGGAAGGCACGCCGTCGACCAGCGGTGGCGAGCCGCCCGCGCCGCTCGCTGCGCCGCCCCAGGTGCTGTACCTGCCAGACGGCGGCGATCTGGTCACCAACCAGGGCCAGCTGGAGCCGCTGTCCCCGCTGCTCCCTCATCAACCGCCCAACGTGAGCTCCGGCTGCCCGCCGGAGATGGTCTCGATCCGCGGCCAGTTCTGCATCGATCGCTTCGAAGCGTCGCTGGTCGACACGCGAGAGCGCGCGCTTTCGCCCTATTATCCGCCCTCGCGCGACGAGCTGTTGCACGTGCTGTCCGTCTTTCGCGGGCTCAGGCCGCGTCGCTCGGCGCCGGAGCTCCCGCTTCCGCCCGAGTTCTCGCTGAGCGAAGCCTTCGAGCCGCGCGCTCGCTCGGTGGGCTCGAGCGTTCCGAGCGGGTACATGAGCGGTTTGATGGCGCGCGCGGCTTGCGGCAACGCCGGCAAGCGGCTGTGCACCGCCGAAGAGTGGGTGACCGCCTGCAAAGGCGAGCGCGCCACGAAGTACCCGTACGGTGATCGCTACGTGGCGGGCGCTTGCAACGTCTTCCGCGAAGCGCATCCAGCCGTGCTCCTCTGGGGCGACGCGTCCAGAAACCACTTGGATCCGCGCCTCAACTTGGCGGCTGGCGCCGAGGGGCCGCTGCTGCGCAAGACCGGCGAGTCGCCGCAGTGTCGCAGCCAATGGGGCCCGGACGCGGTCTACGACATGGTCGGCAACCTGGACGAGTGGGTCGACGACGCGGGCGGCGCGTTTCACGGAGGCTTCTATTCGCGCGGGACACGCGATGGTTGTGACGCCCGCATCAGCTCGCACCCGCCGCGCTACTTCGACTACAGCTTGGGCGTACGCTGCTGCAAGTGAGGGGGAGCGGGGGCTGCCAAGCCGCCGCCCACCCTGCAGCTGGCTCACGTGGCGACGCCAGGTCCCGCTCGTCGAGAGCACCGGGCCCGAAAGCCGGTGCCGTTCGCAGAAACTTGCAGGTGTTGTGGGTCTATGTCGTACCATTTCTTACATGAAGTGGTCGCTGCCCGCGTGGCCCCTCAATCTGGTCCCAGTCTTAATGATTTCAACGGGTTGTGGACATCCCGTCCAGCGCTCGCTCGAGGGGCGCTGGCTGGGCGAAGCCGTCGAGAACTTCCACGAGTCCCAGCTCGCGGCCGCCACGGGCTGGGCGCGCGGCCTCAGCTTCGAGTTCGCCGGCTCGAACGTCACCGTCGCCGTACCGGCCGAGGAGCCCCGCACCGGTCGTTACGAGGTGAAGAGCGCGCATGAGTCCGACGTGCGCCTGGCCATCACCGGCAAGGACGGCAAGGCCACCACCGCCCTGTTCAAGCTGGACAGCGATCGCAGCATGCGCTGGATGCTCGGTCAGGGCCGCTCGGTCGTGCTGCGCCGCGAGTAGCGCTCTCGATCAGCGCTTCAGCTCGAGCATGCGCGTCACCTTCGCGCCCTGCTGCGACGGCGCGAACGCGATGCTCGGGATCTTGTCGGCTGCGCACTCCTCGACCTCGGGCGCGAGCGGCGGCTGAAAGTCCACGTCCGCGACGGCTCCGGACTCGGTGATGGTGAGGCTGAGCGCGCTGCGCACGGTGATGCGTACGCCCTCGGCGCTCTTGGTGTTGTCGCTGAAACAGTCCGACGCCACCTGCACGATGCTGGCGATGCCGGCTTCGATGTCGTTGATGGATGGCTCGAGCGGGAGCTCCGCGCTCGCTGACGGCGCAGGCGCGCTGCTGGGC
>JAEYOT010000062.1 GCA_023411445.1 Pseudomonadota bacterium | reverse complement strand
GTGGACGAGTGCCCCCGCGCCGGTACTACGGCGGAGGTGCTGGCCAAGCTGCCCACCGTGTTCAAGCAGGGCGGCACCGTCACGCCGGGCAACAGCTCGCCGCTGAACGACGGCGCGGCGGCCAGTGTGCTGCTGTCCGACAAGAAGGCGCAGGAGCTCGGCGTTCAGCCGCTTGGCAGGCTGCGCGGCTACGCCGTCGCCGGTGTGGATCCGGACATCATGGGCATCGGCCCCGTACCGGCGATCCAAAAGCTGCTAGCTCAGACGGGCCTCGGTATTGCGGACATCGACCGCTTCGAGATCAATGAAGCGTTCGCCGCCCAAGCCGTGTACTGCGGGCGGGAGCTGAAGATCCCCGACGATCGCCTCAACGTGAACGGTGGCGCGATCGCGCTTGGTCACCCGCTCGGCTGCACCGGAGCCAAGCTCACGGCCAGCTTGCTGCACGAGCTGCGGCGGAGTGGCGGGCGCTACGGCATCGTGTCCATGTGCAGCGGCGGCGGCATGGG
Organism: Pseudomonadota bacterium; assembly: GCA_023411445.1. Lineage (GTDB taxonomy): Bacteria > Myxococcota_A > Polyangia > Polyangiales > Polyangiaceae > PMG-095. Next base: position 3,543 of record JAEYOT010000062.1, on the reverse strand, counting down.
CGCGGCCGGTCTGTTCGAAGTGTCCTGAAATCGGGAGCGCCCGCCTGCGCGGGCGCTCGTCTAGGTGCAGTGATGTGGCGCTAACGCGCGGGGGGCGCTGCGTCTTCAATCGCCTGACACAGCTCCCAGAAGCTGGCCTCCTTGGAGACGACCGGCGCCGTTTCCTGCGCGCGCTCGATGAGTAGGTCGTCAACGCTGCCCGAGCAAAAAATCGCGCCGCCGACGCGGCGGTCGCGGACGAGCAGCTCGCACAGCTCGATCCCGTCGCCATCCGGTAGCGTGATGTCGAACACGCCGACGTCGTGGTAGGAGGTAGTGGCTCGAGCCTCCGCGGACGTGTGCACGAGCGTCACGACGTGACCTTGGGCTCGCAGCGACTTGGCGATGGCGCGCCCGACCGCGGGGTTGTCTTCGACGAGCAGGAGTTTCAACGGCGTCTTCGTGGAGCCCCCCGCCTGATGCGTCGCCACGAGCCCGAACGCCGCGGCAATTTCGCCTATCATAACACGCCGGAATTTCCGCGTGTGGCGAAATTTTGCGACCTGCGCGCGCAAGTGTAGGCCATCGTCCGACGCGACGGCGGCGCTTCGCTCGCGGTGCGACGCGTCGCCCTGCGACTTCGAGAGGGTTGACGACGAGCGCTTCGCGTCGTGATGACCGAGCGGCCATGCCCGCGGGCCAGCGCGACCGCCAGCGCGAGGAGACGCTCGACCATGCTTTCAGCACGCTCGGCGCGCACCGACCCACGCGCTTTCATCGTGGATTGCTGGCGATCTCTAGCGGGCTTCCGCCGCGGGCGCTTGCTGGTCTAAGCTGCGGCCCTTGTCGTGGTTCGCGGTGCAAAGCGCCCCGTCAGCGTCATCTCGAACTTGGAGGAACCGTGAGTCGGAAGCTCGCCATGCGATGGATTTGGGTCGGCTGTGCTGCTGCGTCAGCGCTCGCGTGCGGCGGCGCTGCCGTGCCGCAGGAGGCGTTGACGGCTGCGCAAGCATCCGTGAAGGGCGCCGAGGTCGGGGGAGCCAACGAGGATCCCAAGGCTCAGCTCCACCTGAAGCTGGCCAACGAGCAGATCGAGAAGGCCAAGCAGCTGATCGCCGATGGCGACAACGAAGAGGCCGCCCGCGTGATCGAGCGGGCGCAAGTGGACGCGGATCTCGCGCTGGCCTTGGCGCAGCAGGCCAAGGCTCTGCGCGCCGCCCAAGAAGCCGACGAGCAGCTCGGCAAGTTGAAGAAGAAGCTTAGCCAGTAAGCCGAGGAGAAAGGCACAGCATGTTCCGTTTGAAGACTTCGCTTTCGCTACTGACGCTGCTGGCCACCGTTGCTTGCGGCACCACGCAACCGCCGCCGGAGCTGGTGGACGCGCGACGCGCTTACGATCGCGCCAAGAACAGCCTGGCCGCGCAGCTGGCTCCGGCGCAGCTGGACACCGCCAAGCAAGCGCTGGACAAAGCCGAGAAGAGCTTCGAAGACGAGGGCGTGGATCCGCCAACGCGGGACCTCGCGTACATCGCTTCTCGCAAGGCGGAGATCGCCGAAGCCACCGCCGCCCGCATCGCCGCCGAGCGCGACGCCGAGGCCGCGGACAAGCAGTTCAAGGAAGCCCAGCTGGAGGGTCTGGATCGCGCCAAGAGCGAGCTCGACCGCGCGAAGCAGCAGGGCGAGAAGACGAAGGCCGAGCTGGAGGCCGAGCGCCGGGCCCTGGCCGCCGCGGAGAAAGCCAGGCTGGAGGCCGAGAAAAAGGCCGCCGCCGCCATGGCCAGCTTGCAGGAGATCGCCAAGGTCAAGGAAGAGGCGCGCGGTATGGTGATCACCTTGTCCGGCGCGGTGCTGTTCGCCACCGGCAAGTACGAGCTCTTGCCCATCGCGCGGCAGAAGCTGGACGAGGTCGCCAAGGCGCTGGTGGATCAGGGCTACAAGTCGATCCTCGTCGAGGGCCACACCGACTCGGTCGGCAAGGTCAGCGATAACGACACGCTCTCGCTCAAGCGCGCGGAGTCCGTGCGCACGTACTTGGTGTCGCGCGGCATCCCGAGCGAGAAGATCCGCGCGTCGGGCCTCGGCTCGTCGCGCCCCATCGCGGACAATGGCACGCCGGACGGGCGCGCCAACAACCGGCGCGTGGAGATCGTGGTCGAGCCGCTCAAGTAGCGGCGCTCGCTGGAGCCGAAGCGTGACGACCCGCGCGGACAAGGCGAACGTCGCGCTCGGCGCGCTCCAGCGCTTCTTCGAGACCTCGTTGGAGGACGAGCTGGCGCGTCACCGCGTCAGCTCGCCCAGCGCGTCAGCGCTCCAGCTATTTCACGCGGCCGCGCGCGACGTGCCAGCGTACCAGGCGTTGCTCCGCGAAGCCGGCCTGGAGTCAGCCACCGTGCAAGGGGAGGCCGACTGGCAGCGCGTGCCGGTGGCCACGAAGGAGTCGTACCATCGACGCCATCCGCTGAGCGCGCTGTGTCGCGGCGGTGATCTCTCCGCGTGCGACATGCTCGCGGTCTCGTCTGGCTCGACGGGGGAGCCGGCGAGCTGGCCACGCTTCGTCAGCGATGAGCTTGGCACTGCCTTCCGCTTCGAGCAGGTGCTGCGCGATGGCTTTCAGGCGGAGCGCCGGCGCACGCTGGCGGTGGTGTGCTTCGCGCTGGGCAGCTGGGTCGGCGGCATGTACACCACCGCCTGCCTGCGGCACGTGGCGGCCAAGGGCTACCCGCTCACGGTCGTGACGCCCGGCAACCAGAAGGCCGAGATCTTGCGGGTGCTGCGCGCGCTCGCGCCCAGCTTCGAGCAGGTAGTGTTGTGCGGCTATCCGCCGTTCTTGAAAGACGTCATCGATGCTGGGCGCGCTGACGGCTTCGACTGGCACGCGCGACCGGTCAAGTTGGTGATGGCCGGAGAAGTGTTCAGCGAGGAGTGGCGCAGCGTGGTGTGCGAGCGCCTGGGCGCGCGCGAGCCTGAGCTCGCGACGGCTTCGCTGTACGGGACGGCGGACGGCGGCGTGCTAGCGAACGAGACGCCGCTCAGCATCCTGCTCCGCCGGCGCTTGGCGCAGGCGCCGGAGCTCGCGCGCCAGTTGTTCGGTGAAGCGCGGTTGCCCACGCTGTGTCAGTACGATCCGCTGCACCGCTTCTTCGAGGTCCAAGACGGCAGCCTGCTGTTTAGCGCCGACGGCGGCATCCCGCTCTTACGCTACAAAATCCTGGATCGCGGCGGGCTATTGACGCTGGCAGAGCTGGCGACGGCGGGCGGAGCGGAGGTGGTAGCAGGGCTCGAGAGCCGCGGCGTGCCGGCGCGCGAGCTGCCCTTCGTGTTCGTGTTCGGACGCAGCAGCTTCGCGCTCTCGTTCTATGGCGCCAACGTTTATCCCGAGAACGTGGCGGTGGGCGTCGAGCAGCCGCAGCTGCTCCAGGCGCTGAGCGGCAAGTTCGTGATGCAGGTGCTGCGCGATCAGGATCACAACCCAGTTCTGGACGTTACCGTCGAGCTGCTGCCCGGCCAGGCGCCGTCCGACGAGCTGGCCGCGGACGTGGCCAGCTCGATCCAGCGCGAGCTGGA
>JAEYOT010000052.1 GCA_023411445.1 Pseudomonadota bacterium | reverse complement strand
ATCGATCGCGACGCGCCCGCGCTCCGCCGACACCACGCGCGCCCCGTCCAGCAGCTCTCCGACCATCTGGGGGCGCGCACGGGGCTTCACTCGCCAGAGCGGACCGTCGCGCGCCCGCGGCGTCAATCGCTCCGTCTCGGCCCGACTGACGGCGCGGCGCCGCCCGTGCTAGCTGCAGGGTGTGCCTCGTCCGTGGAGCAACCCGAGCCGCCTGTCGCTGCTGCTGATCGTCCTGGCCAGCTGCGCCGGCCCGCGCGCGCGCCGCGTACCGCTAGGCGGCGAGCGCGACAGGGTGGTGCTCGCGAACGCCGAGCCCGCGTCCTCTGCCGCTACCGCCGCCGCCAGCAGCGACAGCGCGAGCACACCTCCGTCGCTCCCCAGCGCCGAGTCAGCCCCGGAAGAGCCGCAAGCAGAGCGAGCCGAGGTGGCGGCGGTCGACCCCGCGCCGGTCAACACGGCGTCGCCAGCCGCCGCTAGCGCGTTTCAGCTCAGACCTTACGCAGCCGGTCAGAGCTGGACGCGCTCCTTCGATCTCGACGTCGTCGTGCGCGTTGGTCCCGGCGGTGGGCTGGAGATGCGCATGGCCAGCCAACAAGAGGCGCGCTTCGAGGTGCTGGCCGCTCGCGCCAGCACGATCGACAAGCTTGCCATCGAGTACGTCACCTATAAGAGCTCGCTCACCGTGATGGGCAGCACGCAAGACTCGCCGGAAGAGATCGCCGGCAAGCGCTACGTGATCACGTTCCCCAACGGCAAGCCGGACGTCAAGACGCCCTCCGGCGCCACGCCCAGCAAAAAGGAGGTGGACTCCGTCAAGGACGACGCGCGCGAGCCCACCGAGATGGCCCTGGGCCTCAAGGAGCTTTCGCAGCTCGCGGCCAAGGGCAGAGGCGACTTCACGCTCCCCGGCGCTGTGGCGCTCGCCGGTGGCGAGGACGAAGACACCAAGGTGGCCAACGCCAAAGCCAGCCTACGCCAGCTCGGTAGCGCCGGCCCCCGCGGCGAACGCTCCGCCCTGCTCGATCTGTCCTACACCCTCACCAACCTCACGGACGACGGCACCGAGATCGAAGCCCAACTGACCGGCACCCTGCTGGTGCTGGACGCCCCCGCCCGCGTCCACACCGTCACGCTCTCCGGCCCGCTCGAGCTCCGCTCCTCGGACGCCGACGGCATGAGCGGCACCGGCACGACCAAGCTGAACGTCACGTACAAGTACTGAGACGCCGCGCCCCGTCGCTCCGTCCGTCTACGTCTTCTGCTGTGGTGCCGAAGGTCGGGGTTGAACCGACACTCCATTGCTGGAAACGGATTTTGAGTCCGCCGCGTCTGCCAATTCCGCCACTTCGGCTCGTGTCGGGCCTGGGTGTAGTGGCGTCCGTTTCTCTGGTCAAGGGTGGATCGCCGAGGGGGGCGGATTTGCGACGCCGCGGCGTAGGTCGCGGAGCCAGGACGTGCTGCTGCGCGAGCCTGGCGCCGAACGCGTTCAGGCCCCGCGAGCGGAGCTCACAGGGCCTGGACGGTGCTCGCTGGGGGCGAGCGTGCGGCGGCTCAGAGGCCGTTGACGATGAAGTTGCGCTCGTTCTTCTCGAAGAAGCCGACGATCTGGCGGGCGGCGGCGAGGCCGGCGTTGACGTTGGCTTCTTCCGTCTGCGCGCCCATCTTGGCGGGCGTCAGGTAGACGCGCTTGTCGAACTTCTCCTTGAGCGCGGCGGCCGTGGCTTCGCTCGGGGCGATGTCCGAGACGTACTTGAAGTCAGGGCGTGCCTCGAACACCTCGAGCAGCTCCGCCTCGTTGATCACTTCCTTGCGAGCCGTGTTGATCAGCGTGGCGCCCTTCGGCATCAGCGTGAGGAGCTTCTTGCCGATCGAGCCCTTCGTCTCCGACGTGGCCGGGATGTGCAGCGAGAGGTACTGGCTCTTGCTGTACAGGTCCTCCACGGAGGAGGCGGCTTCCACGCCCGCGGCGGCGAAGACTTCCGGCTTCACGAACGGGTCGAAGCCGTACACCTTCATGCCGAAGCCCTTGGCGATGGTGGCCACGGCGCGGCCGACCATGCCGAACGCGTGCAGGCCGAGCGTCTTGCCGCGCAGCTCGCTGCCGGTCTTGCCGTCGAACTTGCCGCGCGCCAGGTACACCAGCATGCCGAACACCAGCTCGGCCACCGCGTTGGCGTTCTGGCCGGGGGTGTTCATGACGGCGATGTTCTTCGCCTTGGCGGTCGCGGTGTCGATGTTGTCGTAGCCGGCGCCGGCGCGGACGGCCAGCTTGAGGTTCTTGGCGGCGTCCAGCACCTCGGCGTCGATGATGTCGCTGCGGAAGATCACCGCGTCAGCGCTGGCGATGGCGTCGATCAGAGCCTGCTTGCCCTTGTAGCTCTCCAGCACGTTGGCGGTGTAGCCAGCCTCTTTGAGGATGGCGACCACCTGGTCGCGGGCGCTGGCGGAGAAGGGCTTTTCGGTGGCGAGCAGTACGGTTTTGGACACTCAGGACCTCGGTGGTTGAACCCGGCAAACGGCCGGCGAAAAAAGCTTGGCAGCAATAGTCGCGGGAGCGGCTCGAGGCAAGCCGCGCACGATTTCAGCGCTTTGACAGCACCACCACTACGTCATCCAGCTCGTAGAGGGGCCTGCGGCTGTCACCGGCTGACAGGTAGGGGGCTCGGGCGAAGCACTCCAGCTCGAGGCCGCGCGGCAAGAGATCCCGCTCGATGAAGCGGCGCGCGCCGTCCTCCCACGTGGCGCCCGGGCCGGGGCTGCAGTCGAGCCGCTCGAGCGGATCGGGCGTGGTCGGGCCGTCGAAGTAAAAGGGCTGGTAGGGCAGGGCGAGCGCGACCACGAAGGTGCCGCCAGGGCGCAGCAGGCTCAGGCAGCGCTCGAGCAACGTGTGCGGCTCGCGGCAGCGATCCAGCACGTTCAAGAGCGACACGACGTCGAACGCGGGAGCTTCGAGCTGTTGCTCGGTCAGGTCCACGCAGTGGCAGCGGAAGCCCCGCCGGGCGAGGCGCTTGGCCATGCCGCGCGAGACCTCGGTGGTCTCCACGTGCTCGAACAGCTCGGCCAAGGTCGAGGTCACGTCGCCCGAGCCGGCGCCGACGTCCAGCAGCCGGCCGCCCGCGCGCGCGCCGAGGAGCCGCCGCCAGCCGCCGCTCGGCAACAGCTGCATGCGGTACATGCCGGTGAGCGCGTTGGCGTCGAAATCCGAAAGGTAGAAGCGAGCCAGGCGCTGGGCGTAAGTGCGCAGCCAGCCGTGACGCGCTTGGGCCAAAGCCGCGACCGCGCTCAGCCACTCGGCGTCGACCGGCAGCTCCACGAAGCGCGCCGCGAAGCTGCCGAGCTTCTTCTCGTCTGCGGACGTGAGCAGCCGCGCGATACCGGTCGACATCGGGGGTGAGCTTATTACGCGGGGCGCCGCGCCGCGTGCTTGGCGCGACGGCTGAGCTCCGCCATCGGCCCGGTGATGGCCACCGTGATGCCGTCGAGCTGCAGGTTCACGAACACGGTGCTGCCGTCCGGCGAGACGCAGATGCCTGCAAGCTCGCCGTTGCTCTTCGCGTTCTTGGCCAAGTCGTACACGTGGCCGGTCGGGGTGATGCCGCGCAGCAGCTGCTCGCCGGAGCCATCCTCGGCCACGAGCAGATCGCCCCACGGCGCCATGCAGAGGTTGTCGGGCATGTCCAGCACGGACGCGCCGGGGGACTCCGCGAACAGCTCAAGCCGATCGATCCCGTCGCTCGTATTGATGCTCAGCTTGAAGATCTGACCCCGACTCGCGCGGCCGCCGCTCGTGCAGCACACGTAGGCGGCGCCGCCCGCCATGACGATGCCTTCACCGCGCCAAAAGAGCGCCGCTCCTGCTGCGGCGGCTTGCTCGCGCACCGTGTCGCCCTGCGGATCGGGATTTTTGATGTCGACCCAGTCCACCTTGAGCTGGATGCCGTGATCCAAATCGCGCGAAGTGTCGAAGCGGGGGTAGCCCTGGACGCGCAGCGCTTGCAGCTTGCCCGAGGTGAACGGCTTCTTCCGATCGGCGGGGCGATAGCGGTAGAGGCAGCCGTTGCTGCGGTCCTCCGTCAGGTACGTCGTGAGCGTCTTCTCGTCGACGCAGGCGGCCTCGTGGTTGAAGCGGCCAAAGCCGGGGATGCGCTCGGCGGGCTGTACGGTGGCCGCGTCCGTGCGGCAGCGAAACACGTAGCCGTGACCCGGCTCCACGCTCTCTTCGCAGCTGAGCCAGCCCCACGGGCTCGGTCCGCCGCTGCAGTTGCGCAGCGTGCCGCACAGCACGAAATTGCTGGAGATGCGCTCGAGCGTCCGCTTGCGCAGCACCACGCGCGTCACGCCGCCTTTCGCCTTCGCGTCGAACGCCTCGGGCGGAGCTTGATCGTAGCCGGCATCCCACCCGCTGCGATCCAGCTCGTGGTTGCGCATCAAGATCCACGTGCCGTCCGGCCCCGCGAAGCAGGCCATACCGTCCGGGCGGCCCGGCACCTTCATGCCATCGCTCATCGCGTCGAACGCGCGATCGACGATGGTGTAGCGAAAGCCGGGGGGCAGATCGAGCACGCGCGCCGGATCCGGCACCAGCGGCCCCCCGTCCGCCCGCGCGTCGCGGCGGAACAGGAGCGCGAGGGGCGAGGCCGCCACGGCCACACCCGCTGCGGCTCGGAGCACGGTGCGCCTCTGCAACGTCATCCCTCCAACTTTCCCAAACGGCCTGAGGTCCGTCAAAGGCGGAGCTAGCGGCCGGCCGTACCGGCCCAAAACGCCTCATTCATGGCGCCTTCGTCGCGGTGAGCCCAGCGCGAGCTAGGTCGAGCGCGGCTGCGGATGCAGCAGCGGTTGCTCGAAGAGCCGCTGTAGCACCTGCGGCATTGACAGCGGCCAGCAAACTCTCGAAATTCCCTCGACCGTAAACCAACTCGCTAGCGAGAGGACCAAAGGAGACCCGCATGGCATTCGAACTTCCGCCGCTCCCGTTCGCCAAGAACGCGCTCGAGCCGGTCATGAAATCCGAGACCTTCGACTACCACTACGACAAGCACCACAAGGCTTACGTTACCAAGCTGAATCAGCTGCTCGAAGGCAAGCCGGAGGCCAACAAGAGCCTGGTCGAGGTGATCAAGACCAGCACGGGCGCCGTGTTCAACAACGCGGCTCAGGTTTGGAACCACACGTTCTTCTGGGACAGCCTCAAGCCCGGCGGCGGCGGCGCTCCTCCGAGCGGTGACGTGGCGGACCTGATCAACGGCCTCGGCGGCTGGGATAAGTTCCGCGCGGACTTCATCGCGGCCGGCCTCGGTCGCTTCGGCTCCGGTTGGGCTTGGCTCGTGCTGGAGAACGGCAAGGGCAAGATCATGGACACGCCCAACGCCGAGACGCCCCTGACCACCAGCGCGGTGCCGCTCGTCACGGCGGACGTGTGGGAGCACGCCTACTACATCGATCACCGCAACAACCGTCAGGCCTTCCTGGAGGCCTTCTGCGACAAGCTGCTGAACTGGGACTTCGTCGCGAAGAACCTGCGCGCCGCCAAGTAAGGCCGGCCTGATACGACAGCGCGCCGCCGCCTCTCTGCGAGGCGCGCGGCGCGTTTCTTTTTGAGCCCGTTCTGGCTCAGGCGTTCAAGTTGGCCGGCGTGGCTTGCCCCTTCACGGGCAAGATGGGCGCCCAGGTGAGGCGCGCGAGCAGGCCGTCTTCGATAATCAGACCGCGATCGCTGAAGGAGAGCACGTTCTCCGTGCCGTCTTCCTTCCACTCGCCGACGAACAGGATGCCCTGGCCCTTCTCGTTGTAGCCGAGCTCCACGATCGCGTTCTTCAGCCAGCGGCCGCCGCCTTCGAAGGTGATCGCCTCAGGCAACGTGTAAAAGCCCTCGCTGGGGAGGGGCTTGAGCGTCTTGGCCCAGGTGGGCGAGCGCAGCGGCGTGGTGGGCTCGCGCCAGAACCAGCGGTTACGGCGGTTGTCCGCCGGACGCACGACGAACTTCACGCCGCCGTTGGAGGGTTGCCCGACGTACACGAGCACTCCGGCGGGGAAGGCGTCCTCGTGACCCGGCATGGGTTGAGTGGTTCGGTACAGGCCTGCGTCAGGAAGATCCAGCATGGGGGGCGACAATCTTGCCCGCCTCGTCCCGCACTTCAAGCAGCTTCGGGCGCTGGGGGGCCCATCAGCCGCCTTTTCCGGCCGCTCTAGGTCTCGCTGCGGACGACCGCGATGGCCACGTCCGTGCCCAGCTCCGGCACGCGGCGGAGGGCGATGCCAAAGTCACGCCCTTCGATCTTCTGCGCCGTGTCCACCACTGTGACGCCGGTGGCTTGGCCCATGAGGCCGCTATCCTTGATGGCCTTGGCGTTCACGGCCGGCGAGATGGGAGCCCCGTACGCTTCCTTGTCGACCACGACGTACACGTAGACGAGGGGCTCCTTGCTCTCGCTCGCGGTGGCCTCACTCTTGACGGTGCTGCGCAGCTGATTCTCCAGCCGGTAGGCGTAAGCCGACCAGGACCAACCAGTGGCGTAGACGCCGAGCGTCTCGTCGCCCTTCTTCACGGGCGTGGCTGCCGCCCACTGGCCGTCGGGGCGTCCACGGACGCCGGCGGCCTCCGCCATGCTGCCGCGCGCCTCCACGTACTTGGT
>JAEYOT010000021.1 GCA_023411445.1 Pseudomonadota bacterium | reverse complement strand
TGTTTGCGCAGCGCGCTGCGATACTGCGCTGCGACGAGCGAGGTCGTTAGGCGTTGTGGCAAGAGGCGTGCAAACGCGCTGCCCACGCGGTTACTGAAACCGGAGATGTGAAGGTACTTGCGGGTGCGGAAGGCCTCCACGCCCTCGCGCGCAGCCTGATCCACCGGCATCAGCCACTTCCTGAGCGGCACGAAATTGTGCCCCGCCGTCATCTCACTGACGACGCCGCTGGGCGCGTAGCTCGTCACGGAGACGGGCCGGCCCTGGAGCTCGTGCCAGAGACCCACGCCATAGTGGACGAGGAAGGCCTTCGTCGCCGAGTAGTGCGTCTGGTACGGCACGGGGAAGATGCCGGCCATGCTGGAGACGATCATGAGGCCGCCGCGCTGCTGCTCCAGCTGCGGCAGCAATGCCGTGGACAAGCGGACGGTGGCGACCACGTTCGTATCCAGCATGTTGCGGAAGCTCTCCCAGGAGAGCTCGTGGTGATGACCGAAGTGCGTGACGCCCGCGTTGAGGATGGCCCCGTACAGCTCGCGCTGGCTGGCGACTTCGATCACGCGATCCACGTCTTCGAGCTTGGAGAGATCCGCGACGCAGGTCTCCACTTGGACGGACGCGCGCTGCTCGAGCTCTCGCTTCAGCTCCATCAAGCGATCGGCCCGGCGAGCGACGATGAGCAGGTGTGCGCCGTAGGCGGTCGCCAGGATCTTGGCCATTTCCCGGCCCAGACCGGAAGAAGCGCCCGTAACCAGCACCCAGCGACCGCGTAGCTCCATCGGATTCATCGGCCGAGGGCGTACGCGGCGGCCGCGCAGCTGTCAAATCCGGCGCGAGGCAGGCCTCGCCGCAGCCGCGGCCAGGCTAGGCGTGAGCGTCGCGACCGATGGCTTCTGCGATGTTGCTCAGCCCGGCGCGCGAGACGTGCTCGGCCAGCCCGCGGGCGATGCGACCCGGTAGGGACGGACCGTCGTAGATGAGCGCGGAGTAAATTTGCACCAAGGTGGCACCGGCGCAGATGCGCGCCCAGGCGTCGTCCGCCGTCTCGATGCCGCCGGCGGCGATGAGCAGGAGCTTGTCGCCCACCTTCGCGCGGAGGCGGCGCAGCACCTCCAAGCTACGCGCGCGGAGCGGCGCGCCAGAGAGCCCGCCGTTGCCCAGGGCAGCGACCTCATCGGCCGGCGTGACCAAGCCGCCGCGACCGATGGTGGTGTTGGTCGCGATGATGCCGTCGAGCTCGAGCTCCAGCGCCAGCTCTGCGATGGCGTCGATGTCCGCGTCGTGCAGGTCTGGCGCTACCTTGAGCAGTAGCGGGAGCCTGCGGTTCGGGCAGGCGCGCTCGATGCCAGCCTGAACGCCCGTGATCAGCGGCCGCAGCTGCTCGATGGCTTGTAGCTCGCGCAGCGAAGGGGTGTTTGGCGAGCTGACGTTGATGACCAGGTAGTCCGCATGCGGCGCCAGGGCCTCCGTGCTCGCGACGTAGTCCGCGACGGCGCCTTCGTTGGGTGTCACCTTGCTGCGCCCGATGTTGGCCCCGACCACGGTGCGCCGCGGCCGAGCGAGCTTGCGCGCCGCCTGGTCCGCGCCGTGGTTGTTGAAGCCCATGCGGTTGAGCAGCGCGCGGTCGCGCGGCAAGCGGAACAGGCGTGGCTGCGGGTTGCCGGGCTGCGCCAGCGCCGTGACCGTGCCCACCTCCACGAAACCGAAGCCGAAGGCGCCGAACGCTTCGAACACCTCGGCGTCCTTGTCCAAGCCTGCGGCGAGCCCGACGGGCGAGCTCAGCTCGCGGCCCAGCGCGCGGACGCTGACTCGCGGATCCGACACTGCAAACAGGCGCCGCAGCAGCCACAGCACGCCGGGCACCAGCGAGAGCAGGCGCAGGCTAGCCAGCGTGAAGCGGTGCGCGGTCTCTGCGCTGAACGAGAACACGAAGCTGCGGAAGATTCGGTAAAGCAAGGGCGGGCGGAACCTAAATGACAACCTGCGTCGTCGCAACTCGCGCCGCGACGCCCGCCAAATGGGCGCGAAACGGCGAGCTTAGCCCTTGACGCACACGACCTGCTCCCGCTCGGTCACTATTTCCAACAAGTCCTTCTGCTGCTCTATGACGCGCTGGATGTTCTTGTGGGCTCGGTCCAGGGCAGGCTGGCGACGGGCGGAGCTGCTTCAGCGCTTGCGACTCCGGCTCGTGGGGCGAGGACCGGAGCCAAATTGGCACCCGTTAGAAACGAGTGCTCAGCAGGCAGCGCAGCGAGTGCTACGATGCTGGCCCACGGAGCCAAGCCGCATGTCGTTTGCAAGAGCAAGGTTCGGTCACGGAGCAGTCTTGTCGCTGTGCGCGATGACGCTCGGTGGCTGCAGCGAGAGCCCGAGCAGTGGTGGCGGTCCGCGCACGCCGGACTCTGCCGGCCAGGCAGGGCAAGCAGCGGGTCAAGCTGGAAGCGGTGCCAGCTCCGCCATGGGGGGAGGCAGCGCCACGGCCGGCGCGGGCGGCGCCGCTGCGGGTAGTGACTCGGGCGGCGGCGGTGCGGGGC
>JAEYOT010000008.1 GCA_023411445.1 Pseudomonadota bacterium | reverse complement strand
GCACAAGGCCGTGGGCAAGAAGCGGTCCGGCGGCGCCAGCGACAGCGAGGCGCCCAGCACCGCGACGATCAGCGCCGTGACGGAGAGCGCGAAGGCGCTGGCCGCGCGATCGCCGACGCCGAGCTCGACGCGGCGCAGGTTGCGTAGGCGTAGGCTAGCCGCGCACTGCACCAGCAGCGCGCCCGCCGCGGCGCTCGTGGTGGCGTAGTCGACCAGCAGCGGGTCTTGCACGAAGCGCCCGGGCAAGAGCGCGTAGGCCGTGGGGATCATGACCGCGATGCCCCACAGCAGCCCGCTGAAGGCGGCGCCGTCCAGCGACTCGGTGGCCTTGGGCGCCAGCAGCATGCCGCCCAGCGGCTTGATGCGCGCCAGCGCGACCAGAGAAGCCACGGAGGCGATGCCGGCGCCCAAGTTGGCGGCGGCGTCCAGCCCCACCAGGCCCGCGCCGCCCGCTCGCGCCACCACGAACAACGCGATACCGAAAGCCGTCAGCCAAGCCGCCTTGCGCGCGCTGGGGCTCACGCGATCCGTGCCGGCCGCGACTTGGGAGCGGCGATACACCACGACGAGCGCCGCGGTAGCCGCCGCGAACGTGAGCAGCACGCGCAGGCCCGAGCCGCTACGCGCCGCCGCGAAGGCGACGTACGCGAGCGCCAAGAGGCACAGGGTGAGCTCACGACTCATGTCCGGCCTTTATAGCGAAGATCCGCGCCCGCTGCCGGCCGCGGGGAGGCCGTATTTCTGTTGGGGCTGCCCAGCTGGGCAGCCCGTAACCTGGCCTCCAACCCCAGAAATCCGTCTCGGCGGGGAGCTCGCGCTTGCCGGGGGGAGGTGACAGGGCTATCCGGCCGCTCCCTCGCGATGAAGAAGAACTACGTCCTCGACACCAACGTCCTTCTGCACGACCCCCACGCCATCTTCAAGTTCGAGGACAACGACCTGTTCTTGCCGATCTACGTGATCGAGGAGATTGACCAGTTCAAGCGCGACTCCAACGAGCGCGGCCGTAACGCCCGCACCGTGTCACGCCTGCTGGACGGCCTCCGCGCCAAGGGCCCGCTCTCCGGCGGCGTGCCGCTGGACGACGGTGGCTCGCTGCGCGTGTTCGTGCCGCAGATCCGCGCATCCTTGCCGATCGCGCTGAACCCCAGCTCTGGCGATCACGCCATCTTGGCTTCGGCGCTCGCCCTGCGCGACGCGCACCCGGACACGCCCACCATCTTCGTGACGATGGACGTCAACTTGCGCATCCGCGGTGACGCGCTGGGGCTCACGACCGAGTCCTACGAGAACCAAGCGGTGGACTTCGAGCACTTGGAGTCCGGCACGGTGGAGCTGCAGCTGCCCGCTGCCGAGCTCGACCGCTTCCTCAGCTCCGGCATGATCAAGCCGCCCGAGGGCGAGAAGCTCCCGCCCAACGCCTGCGTCGTCTTGCGCGACGACTCGGAGCGGCCGCGTAGCGCCCTCGGTCGCCTGCACGCGGACAGCGGCGACATCCGCGCGCTGAAGGTGCCGCGCGAGGGGCTGTCCGGCATCCGTCCGCGGAACCGCGAGCAAGCCTTCGCGCTCGACCTCTTGCTGGACGAGAACGTGCGCCTGCTCACGCTGGTCGGTAAGGCCGGCACCGGTAAGACGCTGCTCGCGCTGGCCGCCGGCCTGAAGCGCACGGTGGAGGAGGGCGTCTACGCGCGCCTGCTCGTCAGCCGCCCGGTGATGCCGCTGGGGCGTGACCTGGGTTTTCTGCCCGGCGACGTGGATCAGAAGCTGAACCCGTGGATGCAGCCGATCTATGATAATCTGGAGTTCTTACTGGTGGCCGGCGGCGGCAAGCGGCGCGGGGTGCGCGGCTACGACGAGCTGTTCCAGTCCGGTCAGCTCCAGGTGGAGCCCCTCACGTACATCCGCGGCCGCAGCTTGCCGTCGCAGTACGTGATCGTGGACGAGGCGCAGAACCTCACTCCACACGAGGTCAAGACCGTGATCACGCGCTGCGGCGAAGGCACGAAGATCGTGCTCACCGGCGATCCGTTCCAGATCGACAACCCCTACGTGGACAGCTCCACCAACGGCCTCTCCTACGCCGCCGATCGACTGCGCGGCGAGCCGCTGGTCGGGCACATGCTGCTCTCGAAGGGCGAGCGCAGCGAGCTGGCCAACATCGCCGCCAACAAGCTGTGAGCCTGGTTCGCCTGAGCCCCGTCTCGGAAGCGACGGCGCGCGCGGCGGCCCTGCTGCAGCGTGTCGAGCACGCGGTCGCGCTGCTCGATCGCGTCAGGCCGCTCAACCTGGAGAGCGAGCTCACGCGCCTCCAGCAGCAGCTCACGAGCGAGCCAGTGCCTCGCTTCACGTACGCTCCCGCCGCCCAGCTCGCCGAGCAGCGCCGCGCGCTGAACGAGCTGAGCCGGTCGGCGGCACACGGTGAGGTGGAGCTGCAGCTCTTGGGCGAGCGGGCGACGGAGCTGGGGCTGGAAGCGAGCCTGGCCGAGCAAGTCGGGACGGCGGCGTTTCGCGGGCTGGCCGAGCGGCGTTTCCCGCTACCGCCCGAGCACGCTGAGCTCGAGCGTGAGGCGCGGGCGTGCTTGCTCACGGCGCCTCCCCCCAGCGCGCCGGCAGCGCTGCACCTCAGCGACGCCAAGGCG
>JAEYOT010000005.1 GCA_023411445.1 Pseudomonadota bacterium | reverse complement strand
GCCAAGTGGAGCGCGCGCGTGGGCCGCACCACTTTTCGCAGCACCATCGCGGCTGACGGCGAACGCATCGTAGTCGGGACGCACGGCGCGAGCTGGGATCGCGCCGGCGAAGCGAGCGACGGCGTGTATGTGCTGGAGCCGAAGAGTGGCAAGCAGCTGCGCTTCATCGCCACGCCGGGCAAGGGTGACAAGGATGTGGGCGGGGTAGCGCTCGACGGCGCGCACGTGCTTTTCAGCACCGACAACGGGCAATTGGTCAAGGCAGACCTGGAGAGCGGCGCCATTTTGTGGAGCGTCAACCTGGGCGGCAAGGTGCGGCCAGCGCCGGCGCTCGGCAACTTCGACGGGCAGGGCGCGCGCGACGTGATCGTCGGCGACGAGGCGGGTGATCTGCACGCCTTCGACGGCGACAGCGGCAAGCGGCTGTGGCTGCGCTCCACGGGCGAGAACGACTACGGCGCGCGCGGCTTCATCGCGGCGGCGGCCGTGGGCGATCTCGATGGCGACGGCGATGACGACGTGGTGGCGGGCGCTCGCGACGGCGCGCTGGTGGCCTACGAAGGCGCGACCGGCAACGATCTGTGGCGCCTGACCGGCAGCTCCGGCATCCACGCCTCCCCCAGCTTGTTCGACATCGACGGCGACGGCCGGCTGGAGGTCTTGGCGGCTTGGTCGTACAGCCGCCTGGCCGTGCTGGACGCACGCAGCGGCGAGGTGCGCTACGAGCAGATGTTGGAGCAAGATCGGGGCGGCATCGAAGGGCTGTTCGCCTCGCCCGTGCCGCTACCCAGCGCTGCGGGCCGCGGTTGGTTCGTTCAGGGCACGTCGTGGTGGGGCGGACGCCACGCCACGGGGGCTGGCGACACCGTGGACGGCATTTTGCTAGTGGGGCAGCTGGGCCGCGAGCTCCGCAGCAACGAAGGTCGCGTCACGGCCTCCGCCGTGATCCTGGACTTGGGCGACGACGGCACGTGGGACGCCGTGCTGGGCACCGAGGAAGGCAACCTGCTCGCCGTCGCGGCGGACGGCACGCGCCGACTGCTAGCCAAGCTGGGCGGAGCCATCGAGGCCACGGCGCTGGTGCACGACGTGGACGGAGACGGCACCTTCGAGCTCTTGGTCGCCTCCAACGACGGCAAGCTGACCTGCTTCGAGACCGGCTCACGCACGAAGCCGCTCGTCAGCCGCTTCCGCGGCAACACGAGCGACAACCGCGGGCACTTGCCTACGCCCTCGCTTCGCTTCGAGCAGCGATGACCGCCGAAAGGAGCAACGAGCCTTGCTCGATCTGCGCGACGACTAGTCGCGCTCTTACCTAAAGCAATGCGCGGCGCCGTCAGCGTCGAGCGCGCAGACGTGCGTGGGCGAGACCGTGACTTGGCCCAGCCGCTCCGTGTGCTCGGGATCCTTGAAGGAGCCCCAGCACCGGATCTTGCCGTCGAGGTCCGAGGCGCACCCATCACCGTCCGCGTTCGTATCCAGCGAGCGGAAGCTGCCGGCTAGCTTCAGCGTGACACCGCTGTCATCCACGCACACCACGTCGCCGATCGTCGGCGCCAACGTGATTCCGCAGGTGCTCATGCCCGAAGCCGACACCTGGATGAAGTGCATCTGGTTAACCACCTCATCGGAGGGAAGGCCGAAACACTGAACGTGGCCAGCACCGCCGAACATCGCGCAGGCGTGCCACAGGTCCACGCTCAGCCGCAGCGCGCCCTCGACGGGCAGGTCGGGCGTGCCGCCCAGCTCCGCCGGCACCCAGCACACAGGCCGCCCTTCGCTATCGAGCGCGCAGCCGTTGAAGAAGCCGAGCGCCAGCGAGTGGTAGGACCCCGGCGGCAGCTTCGCGTCGGTGAACTTGTCACAGTTGAGCTCGCCCTGAAGATCGAGGGTACAAAGCTCGGCGAACGAGAAGCTCTCGTCCAGCGCGAAGTCCTGAAACGGCCCCGGACGCTGCACGCTGATCTTGCCGCGCTCGACACACACGAGCGCCCTGTCGCCCTGCGTGAGGCCGCAGTAACGGTCGCGGCCGGCGACGAGCTTGTCGAAGCGGAGGTCAGCCACGCGGCGCTCTGCCAGCTCCGCGTCGTTGCGCCCAGTCGAGCCACCGCATGCGGTGAGCAGCAACGCCATCACCCCCATCCACCCTGCCTCGCGGCGACTCAAACCGACACCTCTCGCCCTCCGTGCGGCCAACCCCCATAGTTTAACAGACGCGGCCGCGAGGCGTGCAGTTACGAGTCATTTCCGCGGCAAAGCTCGCTTTCAGTCGCAACGTTACTGGATCTTTTGCGACACGGACCAGCGGCTTGAGCTGACGCCCTGGCTGGGGAGCGCGCGGCGGCACCTACCGCCGTACGGCAGCCTGCTGCAGGGCAGGCAGCGAAAGTGGCAGCCCCCCTCAGAGAAATCGACGCAAGCTCCCGTAATGCCGCGCGTGACCGCGCGTCTGCAGCAACGAGAGGCACGAGAGCCTCGAGCAGGAGAAAGACATGAAGCAGACGAAAGAGATCGGGAGCCAGCAGGTGAGCGGCGGTTGTTGTGGCGGTCAGGTGAGCGCGAGTTGCCCGTGTGGCGTGGGCTGCTCCTGCGGGCCGGACTGCGCTTGCACCGGAGCGTGCGACTGCGCCGCAAGGGAGTCCGAATCGCGCGAGCGCGAGGCCGCCTGACGTTACCGGCCGGGCGGCGGCTCGATGCGGTTCCGCCACCGGGGCATCTAGGACAGTGGCGTCGCGGCGCGCG
>JAEYOT010000855.1 GCA_023411445.1 Pseudomonadota bacterium | reverse complement strand
GCGGACCACGGCTTTTGCCGGGTCCGCCGAATGCGTACGTGCTGCTAGCGACGCTGAGCGTCAGGGCTTGTTGGCTTGCTGCCGAGCCTTGCCTTTGAGCTCGCGCAGCTTGCCTTCTGCCTGCATCTGCTCGTTGTCGATCACGTGACCGACACGGTTCTTGAGCGCGCCGGTCACCTCTTCGAGCTTGCCTTTGCCGCGCTCCGCGCCTTTGGCGGACTCTTCCTTCGCGGCACCGCGCAGCTCCTTCGCGGCGCCCTCGGCTTCCATCTGCTCGTTGTCGATCAGCTCGCCGATCCCGCGCTTGATTTTGCCGCCCAGCTTCTCGGCGGCACCCTCACTGCGTTTGCTGGCATTGCTGGATTGACTCATGACTTTCGTCTCCTTCCAGAAACAGAAGGAGCAAGCGCCGTGCCGAGCGCGGGCGCCTTGGCCGCCACGGGGCAACGCGCGCTCGCGGTCGCGATTCGTCACGGTCCGCTACAAGCTACTCTCGACGAGGGGCGCGCTCCTCGAACGTCACCGGCAGCGCTAGCTCCTGGCCGTCGCGCTTGACGCGCGCGGTCAGCGTTTGGCCCGGCTTGGCGCTGTTCAGCACGAACATGAAATCGTGCAGGCTCCGGATCTCGGTCTTGCCCAAGCCGATCAGCACATCGCCGCGGCGGAGGCCCGCCTTCTCGGCGGCGCTGCCTGGCTTGACTCCGGACAGCAGCACGCCATTGCCGTCGCCGGGGCCGGCGTAGTCGGGAATGGTGCCGAGCGAGGCGTTGAAGGAGCGCAGATCGCCGCGCGGAGCGTCCGGCGCGATGTGTTGGAACGTGAGCGGCTGCGCGGAGCGCGCCAGCGTGAGCGCCACGTCCGCCACCAGCTTCGAGATCTGCGCGGCGCCCGCGGCGTTGACGCGATCGGCCGTGTCGGTCGGCTTGTGGTAGTCGCTGTGCGAGCCGCTGAAGAAGTGCAGCACCGGGATGCCGGCCGCGTAAAACGACGTTTGATCGCTGGGGCCGTAGCCGTCTCCGCTGAGCGCGCAGTCCACGCGAGCGCGCTCGCACGCCGCCGGCACCAGCGCTTGCCACTCCGTAGCCGTTTTGGCGCCCAGCACCGTGAGCTGGTTGTCGCGCAGCCGTCCGATCATGTCGAGGTTCAGCATCGCCCGGAACTGCTTCGGGCTCAGGCCGTGTGGCGGCTTTTGTACGAGGTGCGCCGAGCCCAGCACGCCGCTCTCTTCCGCTGAGAAGGCCATGAACAGGATGTCTTGCTGGCGGTCTGGCGCGGCCTGCAAGAGGCGCGCGATCTCCAGCATGCCGGCCACGCCCGAGGCGTTGTCGTCGGCGCCCACGTGCGGCGCGTGGCTGTCGGGCGTGAGGCTGTGCTGGCCGCCATAGCCCAGGTGATCATAGTGTGCCCCGATCACGAGCTCGCCGGGCACGCGCTTCTCCGCTGCCGCGTTCGCGGGGAGCCGCGCGAGCACATTGAAGGCGCGCTGCTTGTCGTACTCCAGCGCGACGTTGACGCGCGCCCGCACCTTCTTCCGCTGCAGCAGCTGCGCCAGCACCGGCTCGAGCGCCGCGCGCTTCACGATCACGACCGGGATGCCGGCGTCCCCGTAGCTCTCGCGGATGAGCTCCGGGAACCGGGCTTCATCCGGCGCCTTCCAGCCTTGCTTGGCGGGCGTGGGCGGCAGCGGCGCGTCCACGACGAGCACGCCGGCGGCGCCGGCGGCGCGCGCCGTCACGGCCTTGTACCAGAGGTCACCGTAGCGCCGCTGCTGCTTGGCCTCGGCGAGCGCGGGCGTCTCCGGTACGAAGCGCCGCACCACGACGATCTTCCGCTTCACGTTTAGCCCGCGGTAGTCGTCGAGCTTCGCATCCTTCGCCACGATGCCGTAGCCAGCCAGCACCAGCTCCGCGTCGAGCTGGCCTTGGGCGGAGAACGCCAGCGGCTGAAACGCGCCGGCCTCCAGGGGCTTGTCTGCCAGCGTGACGCTGCTCGCTTGGCCCACGCGCACGCGCTTGGCGACCTCGAAGTGGTCACGGTAGGTGCCGGGCTCCCCTGCCGGCAGCAGGCCCAGCTGCTGGAAGCGCGCTTCGATGAAGGCGCCGGCTGCGTCCAAGCCCGCGGTGCCCAAGCCGCGCCCTTCGCGCGCCGGATCGGCCAACCAAGCGACGTCCTGCTGCACGCGATCGGCGCTGCTCGGCCCGATCACTTGCACGGGCGCGTCCACCCACGTAGCCAAGAACAGGTTGGTGTCGTGCTTGCCGGGCGCCGTGGCGCGGTTGGAAGCGAAGGCGAGCGTCTTGCCGTCGGGGCTGAACATCGGGAAGCCGTCGAAGCCGGGTGAGTGCGTCACGCGCTCGAGCACCGTGCCGTTGACGTTGATCGCCCACAGCTCGAATTCTCGACCCCTAGGATCGCCGTAGTTGCTGGAGAAGATGATGCGCTCGCTGTTCGGGATGAAATACGGGCCGAAGGAAGCGACGTCCAAGTAGGTCACCTGCTGCGCGTCCGAGCCGTCGGCGTTCGCGACGTACAGCTCCAGCTTGCTCGGCTTGACCAAGTTCTGCGAAAGGAGCAGGCGGTACTGCTCGAGCTCCTCGCCTTTCGGCCGTGAAGCGCGCCACACTAGACGGCTGCAGTCGTCGTTGAAGAATGCGCCGCCGTCGTAGCCTGGGTTGTGCGTCAAGCGCTTCACGCCGCTGCCATCGGTGTTCATGCGGTAAAGCTCGAGATCTCCGTCGCGCACGGAGGTGAACACGATCGAGCCGTCTTTCTTGCACACGGTGGCTTCGGCGTCGTAGCCGGGCGTCTCGGTGAGGCGCCGCACGTTGCTGCCGTCCGCGTTGGCGCGGAAAATATCGTAGCTGTCGTGGAGCGCCCACACGTAGCCCTGGCTGTGGTCCGGCTTCGGCGGGCACTGCTCGCCGCCCAGGTGCGTGGAGCCGTAGATGATCTCCTGATCGCCCGGCAGGAAATACGCGCAGGTCGTGGCGCCCTTGCCGGTGGAGACGAGCACGGGGTCGCCGCCCAGCGGCAGGCGATAGATCTGGTCTCAGCCTTCGCCCTGGTGGGCTTGGAACACGAGCTGCTTGCCGTCGAAGGACCAGTAAGCCTCCGCGTTTTCGCCGCCACTCGTGAGCTGTCGCAGGTTCGAAAGGCGCGGCTCGCGCGCGTGAGTGTGCGGTGGGGCGGGCGCGCCCGCAGCGGCGGCAGCTGCGGGAGACGAAGGCGCGGTGGAGGTTGGCTGGGCGCACGCGCTGCCCGCTAGCGCCAAGGCCGTGAGCAGTAGCGGGGTGTACCGGCGTTCTGCCGCAACGAGTCGCAAGGTCATCGCACATCCACCTAGGCCAGGCTCCGAGCAGCGACAACCGAGCCTGAATTGGAGGGATGAAATCCTGACCCTTGCGGCAATCACCCAGCGTGGATGCCTGGATGGAACGCCGCGGGCAACGCGCCGCCGGCGCGCTCTTGCTCATCGCTTGCTCGTACGCCTGCGCCGAGGATACGCAGGCCCTGAGTCCTCCGAGTCGCCCGGCTGGCGAGGCAGGTACTTCTGGTGCCGCTGGTAGTGCTGCGGGCAGCTCGTCGAGCGCGATGGGCGGCTCCACCAGCGGAGCAGGGCCGAATGGCACGGCAGGCAGCGGAGCCGCGGGTAGCGCTGGTGGCAGAAGCGGGAGCGGAGGCACCGCCACAGCAGGAGCAACCGGCGCGGGTGGCGACGAGGCCAGCGGCGGCGCAGGCGGAGAG
>JAEYOT010000843.1 GCA_023411445.1 Pseudomonadota bacterium | reverse complement strand
TGCGCGCCGGCTAACGCGGCCAGGCCTGCCACCAACAGGGCCGCGCTGCCGGCGGGCGAGCTGTACGCGACCGCGCAGGCGCAGCCCGGATCGTTCGCGCCGCGGTTGCCGGGCTTGCCGTTGCCGTTGCCGTTGTTGCCCGAGCCGGAGCCCTTGCCGCCGAAGCTGAGCGAGCCGCCCAAGTTGATGCCGCCGTCGCCGCCGGTGCTGGAGCTTCCGCCGTTGCCGTTGCCCATCTGACACGAGCCGTTCACGCACTCGCCGCCGTTGGGGCAAACCACGCCGGCGCAAGCGTCCACGCACGCGCCCTCGACGCATTTCTGACCGGCCTCGCAGTTGACGCCGACGCAGCGAGGATCCGTGCAGCGGCCGTCCGCGGCGCACTCCAGCCCTTCGTCGCAGCCACGGCAGCTGCAATCCGACACGCACAGGCCGCGCTCGCACACCTTGCCGGCGGGGCACTCCACCGCGGCGCATGGATCCACGCAGCGGCCGAGCTGGCATTCCTGGCCGCTCGGGCAGATCACGCCATCGCACGGGTTCTTGCACTCGCCGTCGCGGCACACTTGGCCGGCCTCACACGTCTTGTCGGCGCAGGCGTCCTCGATACAGAAGCCGGCCTTACAGGTCAGCCCGACGTCGCAGCGGAACTCACCGGTGCCGCACGCTTCCACGCAGCTGCCCTTGTCGCAGACCTGACCGGCCGGGCACAGCCCTTCGCCATCGTCGACGAGGCCGTTGCAGTCGTTGTCCACGTTGTCGCACAGCTCGGCGCCGGGGTTGATGATCGGCCGACACATGCCGGTCATACCCTCCACAGCGCAGTCCGTGCGCCCAACCGAGCACGCGCCTTGTAGCCCGCTGTCGCAAGGCTGACCGCCACCGAGACAGCTGATGCCCGACACATAGAAGACGAAGTCGTTGAAGTCCCCGTCGTTTTCGTACATGCCGCCGGACTTGCGCCAGTCCTCCGGCGACATGGGCAGATCCTCGAACGCCATGTAGAAGCCCTCGGGATCGGCCGTGGACTGGTAGATCAGCGACGCCACCCACGGAACTCCCTTCGAGTTCTTCGTGTTGTGGTTGTACATCGAGTACTTGTTCTCTTTGCAGCTGAGCTTGGGGTTTCCGATCACCGCGAAGCCCACGTACTTGCCCTTGTAGCGCGGGTCCATCTTGATGTTGCCGGAGTCGAACGCCTTCGGCGTCCACTGTTGGATCGACAGATTGCGCGGGCTGCGGCTGTCCCAGGCGAGCGGACAGAAGCCGTCGTTCTTCGGCGCGCCGTTCTCCGTCAAGCAGTTCAGGTACGTAGGATCGTTGGGGATGAACTCGTAGATCTCGTCCGCCGTGGGCGGCGTCATGCTCTCCGGATCTTCGACGTTGTACCAACCGAAGGAGACCTGGCAGTTGCCGCCCATCAAGAGCAGCTGACCTGAGAAGCCGCAGGAAGGCGAGAAGTAGCCCGGCGCCGTCTTCGCGTCTTTGACCGGATCGAGCTGCTCACGGCGCCACTTGAACAACCCCTGCAACGTGATGGCGTCGCCATCCTCGAACTGCGGGAACTCGGGCGGCGAGTAGTACTCGCCATACGTGATGGGCGCAGTCAGGTCCATCCCCGTGAGCGGGTCCTTCCAGGACTGCGTCATGGTGTTGCGACCCCAGGATTGGGTGATCAGGTTCAGCTCGGCCTCGCCCACCGGCTGGGGCAGCGGCGTCATCGCGTCATCCGTCTGAAACACCTGAGCCGACGCGCCCGCCGCCCAGCCGGCGACCGCCGTCGCCACCAACGCCGCCCGCACTTTTCGCGCAACCATTGGAACTACCTCGTTATTTTCTGAAAGCTTCGGCTCCTGCGTAAGTCCGCTCGCTCACGCCCGAGCCTATGCCGAGCATAGCTGAGAATCTTTGACCTGGTACCGGTCCCAGGTACGAATTCATGCGCCCTCCCAAGTAGGTTTTTGTGCGCGGGTTGTACGACTCCAGATGGGGCGCAAGCCGCTGCTCGGTAAGCCAAGGCAATGAACGTTCCGAAGCGCGGACAGGCCCGCTGGCGTGGCTCCTCGCTCAGGCCTGGGCTCCCGAGAGGAGACGAGCCGCGGGCTACTGCGCCCGTGTCAGCACGCCGAAGCCAGCCCAGGGTGGGTCTTCGCTCGTGAAGCGAAACTCCGACCCGACGAACTGGCCGCTGATACCGTAGCTTGCGCCGGCGCGATCGAAGACGCGACCGCTCAGCGCGTCCCCCTGGGCGCTCGTGATCTCGTAGCGACCGCTGGTGTTCACGCTCGGCCCCGAGGCGCTGAACTCATCCGCCGAGAAGCGAACCGTCATCGTGGAGAGCTGCGCGCTCAAGAGACCCCTGAGCGGCTCCTCCAGCGCGAGCGAAGGAGTGAAGCTCTGCAAACGCCAGTCGCCCTGCAGCCGCTGGCTGGCCGCCGCGGTGGCGTCAGCCGGAGCCGATGAGCTACCGCCGCACGCGCTCGCGCCGACTAGGGTCGAGCCGAGCAAGACGCCAAGCCCCATCGCTCGCCAGCGCAACATGCCGTTACCTTGCCGCCCCCAAGTCGCGAAGGCAAGGCGCGGTCCCGAGGTAGATCGCCCCGTGCGTTCAATCAGTTGCTGCAAACGGATCCTTGAGATCCGTCGTGGCTTTCTTGCTCGGCGTCTTGGCGGCAGCCTTGTTCGTCTTCTTGGCGCTGGCCGCGGCGGCGGTGCGCGCGAGCTCCCGAGCCTCGCGCAGCGAGTCGAGCTCCTCGCTCAGCTTGACGGTAGGGGACGCCACTTTAGTGGCGCCCGGCAAGAGGTCGCGCCGGGTGGCGATGCCCAGGTTCTTGGAGGGCTGCCGCACCGTGCGAGTCGGTGGCAGCTCGTCGTCATCTACCAGCGCCGTCTGCTCGGGAGCCTGCGCCGAGAGGCTGTACGCC
>JAEYOT010000733.1 GCA_023411445.1 Pseudomonadota bacterium | reverse complement strand
CCCCAGCATCGTGATGGTCTTGATGTCCGCTTGGATGCCGGCTCCGCCACCCGAGTCCGATCCGGCGACGACGAGCACGCGAGGCTGGCTGGGTTCCTTGGTTTCCAACTTTTTCATAGGGAAAGCGGGCGCGAAGAGCCGCTGCGGCCTCGTATAAAACGAGCGCCGGCCCCCGTCCACGCGCCGGACGAGCGTCGCAAAAACGCTCTGGTCTCGGGGCTGCGTTGGTCGGTACTATCGTGGCTTACTCTTGCCCGAGCCCGCGCCGTGACCAACAACGCACCAGACTCCGTTGGCGAGCTCGTGGGTAAGACGCTCGGAGGGGGCTACCGGCTCGATGCATTGATCGGCCAGGGAGCCATGGGCGCCGTGTACCGGGCCACGGCAGCCAGCGGGGAGGTGGCGGTCAAGACGCTGAGCCCGCAGGTGATGGGCGACCACTCGCAGCGCTTCTTGCGCGAGAGCGAGCTGGTGCGCGGCCTCAAGCACCCACACGTCGTGCGCACGCTCGACGCGGGGGCCGACGAGGCGACGGGCCTGCTCTTCCTGGTGATGCCGCTGCTCAAGGGGCGAGATCTGGACCGCGTGCTGGAGGAGCTAGGCGCGCTGGACCCACAAACCGCCGTGCGCATCGCGCTGCAGGCGGCGCGCGGGCTGACGGCCGCGCACCGCATCGGCATCATCCACCGCGACGTCAAGCCCGGGAACCTGATCCTGGACGAAGAGGACGGCGAGGTGATCGTCCGCGTCTGCGACTTCGGCATCGCCAAGCAGCTCGGCGGCGAGAGCTCGCTCACCACCACCGGCAGCCAGCTCGGCACGCCGGACTACGTGAGCCCGGAGCAGCTGAAGAGCAGCAAGCATGTCGACGAGCGCGCGGACATCTGGAGCCTCGGCGCCACGCTGTATCAAATGCTGTGCGGCGCCGCTCCTTTCGCCCACATCGAGTCCGTGTTCGACCTGATCGCCGCGATCGTGACGGAGGACGTGCCCCACCTCCAAGATCGCGCGCCGTGGCTGGATGCGTCGCTGAGCCTGGTCGTGCACAAAGCGCTGCAGCGCGATCCGGACCTACGCTGGGCCACGATGGAGGATTTCGCGGACGCGCTGCGCCCGTTCTCGGGCGGTGACGAGCTGCTCGAGCCCGCCCGCATCCACGCCATCTCACAGGAGACACGCAGCGCCGTGGCGGCGCGCGCGGATCTGCGCGATGCGCCGAAGCAAACGTCGCTGCTGCCGCCGTCCACCGAGCAAGAGATGGACGAGCTCAGGCTCGTGAATCAGAAGCTCGACGGCCGCTACCTGGTCAAGCGCCTGATCGGCAAAGGCGGCATGGGTAACGTGTACGAGGTCGAGGCGGCGAGCGGCGAGCGCTTGGCGGCCAAGGTCGTCTCCGCGGGCGTGCACGGCGCGAGCCCCTCCACGCTGCAGCGCTTCGCGCGCGAAGCCAAGGCATCCAGCGCCATCAATAGCGTCAACGTGGTGCGCACGGTGGACGCCGGCTGCGACGAGAAGCTCGGCTTTCCGTACACCATCATGGAGCTGCTAAGCGGCGTGGATCTGTCCGGCGTCATGAAGCGCGAAGGCGCGCTTTCACCGGAGATCGCGGTGCGTCTGGTAGTGCAGGCGGCGCGCGGCGTGGCTGCGGCGCACGCGCGTGGCGTCGTGCACCGCGACATCAAGCCCGCCAACCTGTTCTTGAACCAGGATCCACGCAGCTCCGAAATCACGGTGAAGGTATGTGACTTCGGAGTCGCCAAGCGCGTGGGCGGCATGGGCATCAGCTCCGGCGCCAGCCACTACAGCTTGACGCGCTCCGGCGGCATGCTCGGCTCGCCGATGTACATGTCGCCCGAGCAGGCGCGCAACGCCAAGGCGGTGGACGCGCGCACGGACGTGTGGAGCCTGTCGGTCGTGCTGTGGGAGGCGCTCTCCGGCCAGCGGCTGTGGGGCGGCCAAAGCTCCCTCGGTGAGCTGATCGTCGCCATCTGCACCGAGCCGATCCAGCGGCTAGAAACGGTCGTCCCGTGGGTGCCGCGCGAGCTCTCGCGCGTGGTGCACCGCGGTCTCGAGCGCGATCCGGAGAAGCGCACGCCCACGGTGCGCGCACTGCTGGAGCAGCTGGACGCCTTCGCGGGCGGCTCGGATCGCGTCGTGATGAGCCAGCTGACAGGCCTCACGGAGGAGCAGCGCGGCGAGCTGTCGCTCAAGCTCAACCTCAGCGTCAGCGCCGCGCGCCGCATCGCCGATCTGGGTAAGAACCTCGCCAAGCCGATCCAGGTGAAGGAGATCGGCGTGACCTCCACGATCGGCGGCAGCGCTCACGAGCGCGCCGTGCGCACCAACCAAGGCTCGGGCGGCGCCAGCAAGGGCGCCTTGCTCGCCGTCGCGCTGCTCTCGGCGGCCATCGCCGGCGGTAGCGCCTACTTCTTTGCCCGCGGTCGCGCCGCAACGCCGCCCAGCGCGCCCGCCGCCATCAGCGTCCCCGTGCAGATCACCCCGGCGGACGCCACCGTGTCCACGCCTAGTGGGCCAGTCACGGTCGTCTCCGGCGTCGCAACCCTGCAGGGTCGCCCCGGAGAGACCCTCACCGTCACGCTGCAGCACGGCGGCGCCTCGCGCACCTTCCACGTATCGCTCGGCAGCGACGGCATCGCCACCCCCGGCCGCCTCGAGCTGGCCCCATAACCAACGCGCGCCAGCTCCACTGGCTCGTGCCGGGTTTCAGTGGCTTCGCTCCCCCGCTCGATGCTATCCCCCAAGCTCCGGTCGGCGGCGCCCACCTGGCTCGCCCCCGCAACCCCAAGGCCCCTTGGCGGAATCGGCATACGCAGGAGACTTAAAATCTTCGGACCGCAAGGTCGTCCCGGTTCGAGTCCGGGAGGGGCTACCAACGAGAAACGCCTGAAGCGCTTCAGCGCTGCTAGCGTACTTTCTCAAATTATCGGGGTTTCACGTGCGAAGTGGGCGCACGTGCCATATTCCCCGACATCCAGATACCCTGAATCAAGGGTGCCAGAAACTTCACAGATTGTAAAGCACGCTCGCTAGACGCCACTCTCCGCCTCGCCATGCTCCAGGAAAAGCCCCAGCTGTACGCGATCGATTTCGGCACCAGCAACTCGCTGCTCTGCGGCGTCACCAAGGACGCGGTGGACGCGCCGCTCGCGCTGGACCCCGCCGCCAGCGATCCCACCGTGTTTCGCAGCATCTTGTTCTTCTCGGAGACCACCGAGCGCTACTTCGGCGCCGAGGCGCTCGAGCGCTATGTTGCCGAAGGCATGCACGGGCGCTTCTTGCGTTCGCTCAAGCGCTTTTTGCCGATGCCCAGCTTCGAGGAGACGCGCATCGGCTCGCGCAACGTCAAGCTGGAGGAGCTGATTGGCGTGTTTTTGCGCGAGATGCGCGGGCGCGCCAATCACCACTACGGCGTGAACGTGAAGCGCGCGCTGTTCGGACGCCCGGCGCGCTTCTCCGAGCACGATGAGAACGACGCGCTGGCGGAGCGCCGACTGGAGGCGGCGGCGCGCTTCGCCGGCTTCGAGGAGGTGCACTTCTGCCCGGAGCCAATCGCGGCTGCGTATGATTTTCGCAGCCGTTTGACCGAGCCGAAGCTGGTGCTGGTCGCGGACTTTGGCGGCGGCACCTCGGACTTTACGGTGACGCGCCTGGTGCCGGGCGATACGCAGGCGGAGGTGCTGGCCATGGGCGGCGTGTCGATCGCCGGCGACGCGTTCGACGGCAGCATCATGCGTCACAAGGTCTCCCGCCATTTCGGCGCCGACGTGAAGTACAAGGTGCCGTTCGGCTCCAACGTGCTCAGCATGCCGCGCCCCTTGATGGACGCGCTGTGCTCGCCAGCGGACACGTGCCTCCTGGCGCAGCGCGACATCATGTCGTTCTTGCGCGACATCAAGAGCGGCTCGCTCGGTCCGGATGACAAGCAGCACATCGATCAGCTGCTGTGCCTGGTGGAGGACTCGCTCGGCTTTCAAATATTCGAAACCATCGAGCACACCAAGCGCCAGCTCTCCGACCACGAGCAGACAGAGCTCGTCTTCGACTACCCGGGCATCGACATCCGCGAGCCGATCGCGCGGCGTGAGTTCGAGACCTTCTCGGCGCCGCAGGTGGACGCGATCCTGGCCTCGCTGGATCGCACGCTGAGCGACAGCGGCATGACGGCGGCCGACGTGGACCTGGTGTGCTGCACGGGCGGAACCGCGCGCGTGGCCGCGCTGGCCAGCGGTATCCTCCAGCGCTTTGGAGCGGAAAAGCTGGTGCGGCTGCGCAGCCTGCACTCGGTGATCCAGGGCCTGGGGGAGCGCGCCCGGGCGCTCTTGTGAGCTGCACGGGCGCCCGCCGCTTCGACTAGGCTCAGGGGAGCATGGCCAGGTCACCCGCCGACGCGATCAGCCGCGCCGTGGAACGGACGCAGAAGCTGCTGTTCCCGTTCAATGCCAACAAGTGGTTCGCGCTCGGCTTCACCGTCTTCATGGCGCAGTGCGGAGAAGGGGGCGGCGGCTCCCTGCCCAATTTTCCCGGCGGCTCCGGGTCATCATCCGCCGGCGGCGGCCCGGCGAGTTGGGATTTCCGCGCGATGCTCGACGAGGCGATGCGCACGCTCAACAAAGACCTGGCGCTCTACGTGACGTTGGGGGTGGTGGGCATCACGCTCGGTCTCGGCATCTGGCTGCTGGTGATGTGGTTCTCGAGCCGCGCCAAGTTGATGTTCGTCGAGTCCGTGATCTGGGATCGCGTGGAGCTGGGCAAGCAGTGGGACCGCGCTGCCAAGCTAGGCATGAGCTTGTGCAAGTTTCGCCTGCTGCTCAGCTTGTGCGGTGGGCTGTTGCTGCTTGCCGGCGGTGGCGCCGGCGTCCTGTTGGCGCTACCCAGCTGGCAGAGCGGGGACTTTTTCGGACCGGCCGCCGTGCTGGGCTACGCCGTCATCGCCGGCACGGCGCTGCTGATCGGCCTGCCGCTTTGGCTAACGCAAGCGTTGCTGGACGACTTCGTCGTGCCGTTCATGGTGCTGCGCAACGTGCCGGTAGGGGAAGCTTGGCAGCTGTGTCGCGCGGAGGTTCTCTCCGGAAACGTCGGCGGAGTGGCTCTCTTTTACGTGCTCCGCATCGCGCTGGCCTTCGCCATCAGCATCGTCGCGATGGTGCTCACGTGCGTGACCTGCTGCGCCACCGCAATACCGTACGTTGGCACCGTACTGCTGCTGCCGGTGCTCACGTTCTCGCGCTTGTACCCCCTCTGCTACATGGCCGAGCTCGGCATAGCCGTGTTCCCACAGCTTGAGCCGAGCTGGGCCGAGTACGAAGCGTGGCGCTTCCCGCGCTGAGCAGCGCCACCTGCGCGGAGCCGGTGCTCACTGCAGGCTGGCGAACCGCAGCCGCGTGAAGCCGGAGCTGACCTCGGCGCTGCGCTCCTCCCAGCTGATGGCCACCATCCCGAAGCGGTTCATGGCGAGGGGCAGCGCCGGAGCCGGCGTCGCGTCCAACCCCTGGACGAAGTCCGCATTCTTGAAGGCACTGCGCGGTACCGCCGCGCTCTCGCTCCAGCGCCCTGCCTCGAAGCGCTGGTAGTAAAGCTCGTAGTTGCTAGTGCCGACGGACCACAGCAGAAACAGCGAGCCCGCGCCGTCCGTGCCCAAGCGCGGCATCCTGGCGGTCGTGGCCGGCTCTGCCGCCGCCTGGCGCTTTTCGTAAGCGCCCCACGTCTGCGCCGCCATGTCCCAGCGCATCGTGTAGGTGGCCGCGGCCGACTTGCCCTTCTCCGTCGCGGTGAACGCCGCCACGAACGTCTCGCCGTCGAAGACGAGCCCGGGCGGGTCGTCGTGACAAGAAACCTCCAACTTCGTCACGTCCGTGACAGCGGTGGCGGGCCGAATGCTGGTCAGTGACTTGCTCCACAGCACGCACGGCCCGAACGCCACCGGCTGATCAACCCA
>JAEYOT010000724.1 GCA_023411445.1 Pseudomonadota bacterium | reverse complement strand
CCGCTCGCCGATGTCCACGGCGAGCGCGCGCACGTGCCGCTCGAGCTCCCGCGCCGCGCCTTGCTCCGCCGGCGTGGGCGGCGGCAAGGCCTCGCCGTGCGACTGCCCCGGCATGGCCACGAAATAGAGCAGCGTCCCCGCCGAGCAGACGACGACTCCCAACGCCGCCAGCAGCGCCGCGCGCGCCGTCTGCGCAAGCCGGCTGCGCCAGGCATGACTCATCTTACGTCCGCGTGGGCACGCAGCGGATTTCGGTCCTCACCGAGCTGGAGATGAAGCACTCCAGGTGCGCGCGGTGGTGCAGCTCGGCGTCTTGCTCTGGCGTCGGACGCTCGGCGCCAAACTCCACGATCGGACGCAGCTCCACCGCGCTGACCCACGGCACGCCGCGCTCGTTCTTGCTCATCGTACCGACCGCGTCGTCCGCGTAGCTCAGCACTTCGAAGCCGGCTTTGGAAGCCAAGTACAGGTACGTCAGCATGTGGCAGCTGGCGATGGACGCGACGAAAGCCTCCTCAGGGTCCACACAAGCCGGGTTCGAGTACGGCGCCTTCACTACGGAAGGCGACGGCGAAGCCGGCACGACCGCGCCGCCGTCGAAGGCCCAGGTGTGCTCGCGCGAGTAGCGCCCGCTCCGAATGTCCTCGCCGCGCGACCGCCACTCGATCTTCGCTCGGTGCTCCGACATCGTGCTGCTCTACCAGAGCCGCGCAGGCTGTCAAAACGTGCGCTGCATCAGCTCGTCGTCGAAGGGCTGCCCCCAACCGCACTCCGCCTGCAAGTGACAAGAGAAGCCACGCTCGTAGCCCGCGCAGATCATACCCAGCGCCGCGCCTCGCAACCTCACCAGCACCGACTCGCCATCAGCGGACCACACGATGTCGAAGGCCTCCTCGGGCGGGCAAGCGCCAACACCTTCCGGCCTGATCAACGACGCGGGCGCCGGCGGCGGCAGGCTCTGCTCGCCATATTGGTCCACCTTCGGCTCGGCTGGCGCTGACGGCTTGTTGAACAGCCAGCAGTCTCGCGAAAGCTCCGCGCCGTCCGGCGCCGTCAGGTACAGCCACACGCTGTCGCCCTCGTCCGACACGATCGCCGTGCGCCCGGAAGCTTCGTGATCGCTCTCCAACCTCAGCGCGTCGTCATCATCTTCAGCCACAGTTGCCTCGCGCCGAGGCTACACCGCAGACCTACTTCCGCGCCAAGAAGTCCTCTTTGGTGATGCCGTAGCAGGCGGTGTTGCGACGCTCATCGCCCACCTCGGCCTTTTGCCCGCGCAGCATGCCTTCCAAGAGCAGGCCGTTCTTCTCCGCCACGCGCATGGAAGCCTTGTTACGGTCGTCGCAGCGCCAGGAGAGCCGCAGCCAGGGCCACTCACTGAAGCCCCAGCTCAGCATGGCACTCAGCACGCGCGTGCCGAGGCCGCGGTAGGCCTCGCTGGCGCGGATGAACATGCCAATCTCGGCGCAGCCATGAGCCAGCGGTCCCTCGCGCAGGTGAAAGCCAGTGCCGCCGAGCAGACGCCGTTCGTCCGGCGAGAACACGCCGATCGTGAACTCTTCGTGCAAGAGGTACCTGGCGCGGAAGCGTCGCGCCACGCCCTCCGCCTCGTCCACGGACTGCTGCGGCGTGGCCCACGGCATCCACGGGCGCAAGTGCTCGTAGGACTCCGCGTTCGCGTCGGCCAAGAGCGGACCATCTCCCGCATCGTAACCGCGCAGCACGAACCCGTCCGCCTCCCAGCGCTCCGGCGCAAACCAACTCATACCGTGGTTCCTCCCAACTGAGGCTAGCACTCGCAGGCCGACGGATGGGGGCAGGGTTACTCGAATTCCATGCGCCACCTCACGTCGGCGCCCAAGTTACCGAGCGAGGACGACGAGATGTCGTTCACGTTGTCGTAGGAGCCTTCGACGGAGACGCGCGGGGAGAGTTGCCACTCGACGTTGGAGCGGATTTCGCGCGACTCGGCGACGCCGCTGGTGACGTTGGCGCGGATGCGTTCGGCTAGGCGCTTGCCGATCGTGATGGTGGGCTCGGTGCGGCCGGTGCGCGAGGAGTAGGCGCTGCCGAAGCGCAGCTCGTCGATGATTGGGACGGCGTCGGTCACGGCGCGGTCGGCGCCAGTAAGGGTGCCGAGCGCTTCGAGCGCTACCGATTCGCCGACGCTGGCGGACTGAGCTTGGTCGAGCTCGGCTCGCGTGAGGCCCACGGTGATGAGCAAAAAGATGTCGTCTTGAGCGAGCGCGGGGTCGCTGGTAAGATCGATCTTCAGCTTGTCGGCGTCGCCGTGCGCGCGCATCGTGATGCGAAATCGGCCGCCCTGCGCTGCCGCGCTGTTCGCGATCGCGCCAGCGCCCTGGCCCGCGCCGGCCGTAGCCTGTGACGCGGTGTTGTAACGGCGGTACTCGGTGACGGCCGTCACGTCCACGCGCGGAGCGATGCGCGTCACGTCGTCGAAGCGCACGCGCCCTTCTTTGATCTCGAACTCGCTGCGCCGCAGCTTGATGCGCCCGCCGGGCTTCAAGTTGACGTCGCCGCGCAGGCCGTAGCGCGCGTTGGTGCCGGAGAGCTCGAGGCCCTGCGGATCCAAGAGCAGCTCCGCTTCCACCAGGTTGTTCTGCAGCTTGAGCGGCCGCTCGCTGGCGATGCGGATGTCGAACGCCAGCGAGTCCTCGCTCGGATCGTAGGCCTCGAACTCGGAGCGCTTGCCACGCTGGGCCAGCGTGGAGATGTCGGCCGTCATGGTGACGGGCCGGCGGTACTCGAAGCTCTTGAGCGTGACGTCGCCGCTCAAGCGCGGCAAGGGCGCCTCATCGCCACCTCCCTCGTTGGGCTGGATGGTGGCGACCAGATCGGCGTCCGCCACCGCGCGGATGCCGTTCGTGTTGGGCAGCGACAAGTTGCGTCCGGTGATCGCCACGCTGGCGGTGCCGAGACTGAAACCGCGCAGCGGGGCGCCGCCGCGGAGGCTCAGCGTTCCGGCGCCCAGGCGGGCGCTGCCGCGCTCGATGGTGATCTCGCTGCCGTCGATGCTCAAGCTCAGCGCGATGTCGCTGAGCGGCGTGGCGAGGCCGTGGAGCGCCACCTCGCCGCCGTTCAGCTCGAAGCCGCCCTGGTAGCGTGGCGCGCTCAGCGGCCCGTGCAGCCGCAGCTTGCCGGACAGCGTGCCGTCGGCTCGCTCCACGCGCGGCACCATGCCGAGCAGGGTCGCGAGCGGTAGCGGTTTGAAGCCGAACGTGGCGTCGACCT
>JAEYOT010000534.1 GCA_023411445.1 Pseudomonadota bacterium | reverse complement strand
AGCCCGCGTTCATCGCAGCATTTCGCGTAAGGCTTCGATCGACAGGGGCGGCCGATGACGATGAAGCATCGCGTGACAGTTGGGACAAACCGGACGGAGGTCCTCGATGGGGTTCAGCTTGTAGTCTGGCCCTAGTTCCGAAATCGGAATGACGTGGTGCACATGGATGAACCCTGCGCCCAAGTCGCCGTATCGTTGCTCGAACCGCAGCCCGCACGCAGCGCATTCTGGACCGAAGTGATCGATGCAGACCTGTCGGGCGACCCGGTCACGCTCATAGGCATTCACCAAGACTTGCCGAACGGCGCCCTCGCGATACTCGCCGCGCGAAACCTGCTCGGGGCTTTGGACCAGCGGAAGCTCGTGCAAAGCGGAGCTGGCGACGTCGAACGCCCACAAGATTTCGACTGGCGTGGTATCGGCGATTTCGACAGCGACGGCGGGTCCCGCGTACTCGAACGGAGTCTCGTTCGAAGTACGCCAGAAGACGTGGACGGCGCGCCCGGGCTCGAGAAGCTTGCATACGCTTTGCCACGCGAGATGGGAGCCGCCCTTGTGATACCAGCGAAGATGCCCGCCCTCCCAGCGGTTGCCGTAGTTGTGGCCGGTGCGCCCCTCGGTGCCGACGTTGGCGAAAATCAGAAACTCGCCATCGTGTTCGAGGACCCCGGTGTCCCAGTTCCCGCCTTTCGCGTCGCGGGGCAACCCTGCGAGCGCCTTCACGTCCGGTCGCGTGTATTTGGAACCGCGTTCGAATGTCAGCACGTAGGTCCCCGGTTGTCAGCCTGCAGCATCGGTTTCTCCATCGGGTTCACGTCGTCGCGGAACCACAATTCCGAGTCTTCTATCGGTTCCCCCTTGCGTGAGCACCGTCTTGGAGGCACGCTACACATCCGTTCAGGGTGCACCAAACATGGATCTAGCGGAATTTCTTCGGGTGCAGGCGATGCGGGCCAAGGGGCTGGGATGGCTGCTCGGGGCTGGGGTCTCGGCTGCGGCTGGCATCCCAACGGCGACCGACATGACATGGTCGTTCAAGCGGCTGCTCTACTGCTCCGAACAGCGCAAGCCCATCGCCTTCTGTTCGGATCTCGGCGACCCCATGCTGCGGGAACGCTTGCAGCGCTACTTCGATCAGAAGAAGAAGTTTCCGCACCTGGGTGCTGACGACGAGTACGCGGTGTACTTTGAAGCTGCCTATGGGGCCGAGAGCGACCGCAGGCGTTACATCGACGACTGCGTGCGAGACGCACGGCCATCCTACGGTCACCTCGCGCTGGGAGCGTTGATGGCCGCCGATCGCGCGCGGCTCGTGTGGACCACGAACTTTGATCGCCTCACTGAAGATGCGGGCGCTTCGGCATTCGGAGGAAGCGGGCGGCAGATGGTCGCTTCGCCGGATACGGCTGACGTCGCCTTCACGGCGCTGAAGGAGGATCGGTGGCCACTGCTGGGAAAGCTGCACGGCGATTTTCAGTCGACCCGATTGCGCAACACGACCGAGGAGTTGCGGCGCCAAGACGAACGGCTGCGGGCTGCGCTTCTTGAGAGCTGCCGCCGTTTCGGGCTGATCGTCGCCGGGTACAGCGGGCGCGACAGCTCGATCATGGACGTGCTGGACGAAGCGGTGGCCGAAGGGCGCGGTTTTCCGAGTGGGCTCTTTTGGCTGAACCGTGCCGGCGGTGCCACGCTCCCGCGCGTACAGGCATTGATCGCGCGTGCGAGCGCGGCGGGTATCACGGCGCACGAGGTAACCATCTCGACGTTCGACGAGTTGATGATGGACATTGTGAAGATGACGGAGCTGCCAGCTGCGCTGGCGGAGCGGCTGTCTCCGCGCGGGCGCTTCCGTTCGGCTGCACCGATGCTTCGAGCGAAGCGCGGATTCCCGGTCCTCCGGCTAAACGCCCTGCGGCTCGATCCCGCGCCCGCATCGTGCCGCCGCGTGCAGTGTTCCATCGGCGGGGTCGCTGAGGTGCGTGAGGCCATTAAGACGACCGGCGCCAACTGCATCGCGATGCGTTCACGAGCGGGCGTGCTCGCCTTTGGACGCGATGCTGATGTGCGAGCAGCGTTTGCATCCTTCGACGTGAGCAGCTTCGACCTGCACGCTATCAGTTCGCATCGACTTAAATACGAGTCGGCCGAACATAGCCTACTGCAGCAGGCCATTGCGGCGGCGCTTTCGCGCGAACGGCCGCTGTTGGTCGACCAAAGGCGGCCGGGCTACGTGGCCAGGATCGACCCCGTGCGGGCCGGCGAAAAGCTCCTGGAACCACTGCGTGCCGTTGTCAAAGGAGAGCTGCACGGCAAGCTGGCCAACGGAGTGCACTGGGCGGAGGCGGTACGGCTGCGGCTGGAGCACCGGCGATCCGCACTGTGGCTGCTATTCGAGCCGACGGTGTGGGTTGAACGGGCGCAGCGTGCTGAGGACCAAGAGGTGGCCGCAGAGTTCGTACGCCAACGCCTTGCTGGCCGGTACAACTCGCTGGCGAATGCGCTTTTCGAGAAATGGGCAGGCGTGCTCGCCGGCGGAACCGAAGTTGGCGAGGTGCGTGCGTTCGGCATTGGCGATGGCGTCGACGCAGCCTTCTCCATCCATGCGACTACGGCGTTCGCGTCCCCTAATGACGAGGCACATCGTGGCGCTCGCGCGCAGAAGGTTGGAGGAGCACGATGAACGACGGAGCGAAGCGCCTCCCACGGGATGCGTACGAGTTCGGCGGCTATGACCGTCTCGCCGAGCCAGAGCTGTTGTTCCATCCGGAACGCCCGAACGAGCGCTCGGTGCATCCACTCGAAGGCTTGCTGAACTTCGGCCCGTACAGCCGGGCCATCCTGAACCACGTGGTGGACCCGATTAGGGTAGCGGTCATCGGACCCACCGGCGCGGTCACCACCGTGCGCGGTGTCGTCGACGAGCTCGAGCGAAGTCACGAGCCGCGCGAACGAAAAGCATATTTGCGTCGCTTCCCCGGATTCAAAGCCGTCTTCGGATTGCGACTCGTGCTGGCAGACGCACGCGCCTGCATCGAGCTGCCGCCTTCGATCGACAAAGAGCTAGCATCCGGCAAACCCGCGCACACCGTGCTCGCCGAGCATCTTGCACGCGCGTTGCAGCGGCTCCAGCTCGTGCGGGAGGACTTCGACGTCGTGATCGTGTACCTGCCTGATCGATGGGAGCCGGGCTTCTACGGGCCCGACGGGGACGACTTCGACTTGCATGCGTTCGTTAAAGCGACCGCGGCGACCTCGCGGATTCCGACCCAACTTCTGCGTGAGGGAAGCGCGCTAACGTACCCGTGCCGTTGCAGCGTCGCATGGCGGCTGAGCATCGCGCTGTACGTCAAGGCCGGAGGAACCCCATGGCGTTTGCTCGACATCGAGGCTGACACGGCGTCGATTGGCATCGGCTACGGGCTGCGACACGGCAAGGACGAGCGGCCGCGCTTCGTGAACTGCTGCAGCCAGGCCTTCGATGCGGATGGCACGGGCCTCGACTTCATCGTCTACAAAGCGAACGATTTTCGGACCGAGCGGGACAACCCATTCCTGGGCCGTGCCGAGATGCAGCGGCTGATGGCGAGGAGCCTCGATCTGTACCAACGCCGGCGCGGAGGACGGGTTCCGAAGCGCGTGATCGTGCACAAGACCACCGAGTTTCATCAGGAAGAGATCGAGGGATGCTTCGATGCATTCGCCGCATGTGACGAGGTCGATCTGTACCAAG
The DNA here is from genome assembly GCA_023411445.1 of Pseudomonadota bacterium. Classification (GTDB taxonomy): domain Bacteria; phylum Myxococcota_A; class Polyangia; order Polyangiales; family Polyangiaceae; genus PMG-095. The sequence goes on along the minus strand of JAEYOT010000534.1, from coordinate 7,266 downwards.
TGCAGCAGGATGCGGCGTGGCGTGGCGTGAAGATCAACGCGCCACGCGAGCAAGGACAGCGAGGCGAGCCAGCGCTCTATCCGGTGCCGCGCGGCACGTACCTTCCCATCGACGACTACGAGGTGTTGCTCTGGACGCAAGGAGACGCGCCGGAAGCAGTCGGAGGAAAAAACTACTTCAAGGAGGGCAAAGGCATCCCAGCACCTTTGCTCCTTCGCCGCTTTGCGGGCCACGGAGGCTGGTACGAGACCTGCCGGCATGCACTAGCGCTGACGAAGATGAACTGGAACAGTGACGCGCTGTACGACCGCGTACCAGCCACGCTGAGCCACGCCGCGGCGCTCGCCGATGTTGCCCGCCGCCTTGAGGTGGCTCCAGACGGACCACTGCAGACGCGGTTTTTCATCTAGCCCCAACGATGTTGGCACCGGGAGGCTCGCTTGTACGTGTAGGATTAAATTGAGCCAAGCTCACAGACATGCGAGGGGTATGCAACCGCGCGCCATTGCTTGCGTTTGCGAGCCATGTCACCTACAAAATTCAGGTAGGAGCCCCTTGATCGCTGCAGCTACGGAGGATGAGTCGATAACCGTGCGGTGTTTGTCCTGGAACGCCGGGTGGGTCACGCCCGCCGAGGTGTTCGCGAGCGCGAAATCACGGTTGCCAGGATGATCGAGTCGAAGCATGGGGGGATTTTTCGCGTGCATGGGGGGAGCAATCAATTCGGTTTGTATAAGCGGCGCGGAGCGCCTTCGTGAGCGCGCGTGGCGTCGCAGTCGAGCTCTGCGCCGGTCTCGGTGGCATCGGCATCGGGCTTCGGGCAGCGGGCTATGAGGTCGCAAACGCTTACGACTCGTGGGCGGATGCCGTGGCCATCTACAACCACAACGCCGGGAGTGAAGTTGCTGCCACCTGCAACCTCCTGAGCAAAGCTGGACGGTCACTTGTGGCCGCGGACTGCCGCCGGCTCGGGGGTGTTGATTTGCTTGCGGCGGGGCCACCGTGCAAGGGCTTTAGTCAACTACGGAACGGCCATCACGACGGTCGCAACGGACACAACCGCGTGCTCGCGGCAATGCCCGACTACGTGGCGATGATCAAACCGAGGATGTTCTTAATCGAGAATGTTCGCGACCTGATCCGACATCGCGATGGCAAGACACTCGCCGGCGTTCTGGAGCGACTTTCGAGGCCGGCCCGACAACTACGTTACAGAGTTGAGTACAAGATCTACGACGCGGCTGCGCTGGGAACCCCGCAGGCTCGGCGCCGGATTTTGATCTTAGGTGTGCGTGAGGGGGAGCGGGCACAGCTCCCTGAACCCGCTCCAGATTTGACGCTGCTCTTTGCAGCGGTCCGGCATGGCGGCACCGTACCCGCAGAGTTGCGCCCTTATCTGGACGCGCTTCTCGATCCTGAGGACAGCAGCCTCACGACGGCATCACAGGCCCTGTCTGACCTTCCTGCACTTGGTCCGGGCGCGGAAGAAGCGCAACGCCGGTACGCATCAAAGGCGCATACGGCATTCCAGCGGTGGGTACGACAAGGCGCGGGCACGGTGCTTCGCGACACGCAGACGCCCGGCGTGAATGACGACACCATTCGTCGATTGCAGCACATACCTCCAGGCGGTTGTGCTCGGTCGATTCCGAAGGAGTTCCTCAATGGGCTGTCGCGTCGATACGACTCCGCCTATAGGCGCCTTCATCCAAACGCACCCTCAACCGCTCTGTCGACCAAGTACGACTGCGTTTACCACTACCAGGAGCACCGATCGCTATCGGTTCGCGAATACGCGCGCCTGCAAGGAATTCCCGACTCGGTCACGTTCCCTGGCAATCTTGCGTGCCGCCGGCATTGCTACGAAATGATCGGTAACTCGGTGCCGCCTCTGCTCGTCGAACGAGTGATGCGAGCCGCAGTAGAAAAGGCTCAGGTGCTCCGGCCATGAGCGTTGAAGCGCTCCGCCGAGGCGCGCGCAAACGCCTCGCCGAGTTCGATCGCCTTCTTGAAGGCGCGTATGGCGCACCCGAAGAACTGCTCGGCAACCACGCCGATCCGCTCGACGAAGCCATCTACATCATTCTGAGCTTCCAAACCGACCTTGCGCGTTTCGCTGTGACCTGGTCGAGTCTGAAGGCGACGTTTCCAACATGGGAGCGGCTCGAGCGAGCGCGAGAAACAGAAATCGCAGCAACCCTTCGAGAGGGCGGACTGCATCGGCAAAAAGCACGGACGATAAAACAGCTCCTCGCTGCGGTTCGCGATCTGACGGGTGAGTTGTCGCTGGAAAGTCTGCGCGACATGGACGCGAGCACTGCCGAGCGGCTACTGTTGCGCCTTCCTGGTCTTTCCTGGAAGGGCGCACGCTGCGTCCTGCTCTACAGCCTGAATAGGGACGTATTCCCGATCGACAGCAACACGTTTCGCGTTCTCAAACGTGCAGGCGTGTTGCGCATTGACGCGGTCTATCGGCGCAGGCCGCTACACGACCAGGTTCAGGCGATGGTTCCGCCGCACCGCCGGCGAGCCTTACACGTCAATCTGGTCGTCCATGGCCAGCGCATTTGCGTTCCGGGCACTCCGAAGTGTGGTGAGTGCGCGGCCAGGCCTGCCTGTGCGCGGCAGGGCGTAGTCACGCCGGCAGGGCACCAATCACGGAGAGCCTCTTAGTGCGCGCAATCAGGGGGATGCTACTCGTCGTGCGGGCTCTCGCCGCCATACTCGTTGATACGCTGCGGCATTCGCGCCGGCACCGGTCTCGGCCGAGTGCCGCGAGTCAAAGAGAAAATGAGGTAGCGCAAGGCCGTGGTCGTGCCGCGACACCGATTCCTTCAATTGCTGAAACGTCGGCTGTTGCTGGCAGCGAGCTCGCCGGGCCGATTTCAGCGCCCGGCTCCGAGTCGCTCGCCGCCAATCAAGAGGATGGCGTTTCGCTTTCTGCCGCCAAACTCCACCCTCACGCACAGGGGACAGGTTCTGCTCTGCCGGCGCGGGCCAACGGTGGCGACATTCCGCCGACTGGAAGCGATCCGCCGGTCGACGCTAGGGCGCCTGGGACGAATCCCTCAACCGACGCACTTGGCGCGACAGGGGAATCTTGCTTTGTATCGGCATCCGCCGGGGTGAACGGCTCCGAGACGCTCGCCGCCGCTGTCGTACCACTAAGCACGGAGTTGAACGGCATCGTTTCGGATGTCGAGGCTGACCTCAGCGCCAGAGAGGGTGAATCAAATACCGTCAGTCGGGACACGACCGAGGCAAGCGAACTTGTGGTCGCCGCAGCTAGCCCGATGACGAATCGCGACTTGAGGGCAGATCCGCCGGTCGCGCATGACCAAGAAGAGCGCGACACGCTCTCCATCGAGCCACCCGAGCTCGTGGCCGGCAGCGATAGCTTACCGGCCGCTTTGTATGCACTGGAGCCACAACGGGCGGGCGAAGAAAAGGAGGTCGCAACGGTAGACGGCACCGAGTCCTCTGTTCCTGCCGGCGAAGGTGGTCCCGCTCAGGCGCGCGACGAATCACCCGATGCAGCCGATGTGCTTCGGGCACGCGATACGGTGGAACGAGCGGAACACGACGACCAAAGCGTGCGGGCGGAGTACTTGGCGGCTGGGACGAATGTTCTGGTGCCCGCGATCTCTCGACGCTCCAAGCGGCCGCAGTATCGGCCAACAGTCCAGGCCCCACCAAGCCGCTCTGTTGTTCGCCGGAACACCGAGAAAGCCAGCAATGTCGAACGAGCCCTGCGCATCGAACTCCGACTCCGAATGGAGCATGGGGGCTTCTGCAGTGTCTCGCTTCTGGCGCGCCGTGATGCCACCTTGCCGGATGCTCTCAGCGTCACTGTTGACGATGCACTGCTAGGACTCCTAGCCCTGCAGGAAGATTGGTACCAGGACGTCGTACGCGACGACTTGGGTGAGCTCATGCGGCGCGGCATGGAATGGGAAGGACGTCGCCCCAACGGAGAATCTGTTCGCTGGGCCCTCAGTGGTCGTGACGTCTTCGTCCTGATGCGACACAATCAACTGAGCGGATTCGTCACGACTCCCCGCCTGGTGCTTGGTGAATCGCACGTCGTGCTCTGCGCGAAGCACCGCGCAAGTGACGTTAAGTCCTGCCTGGAGGCTTGCGGGTGTGCAGGGCCGGTTCAGTTTGATGACACCTTTGGTGCTCCCAGCGGTTGGATCGGGTTTCGCGACGTGGTTCCTAAGGTATCGGTGAAGCCCAGTGCGACCGGCGACATTCTCGACGCGCTTTGCCCGCAACCGGACGTTGAAATAGTTCTCTCTGGCGGGATTCGATTGGAGCGGTCGACGTGGCTTACAGGCTTTCCGCCACGCATCCGGCTGCATGGCGATGTGACCGCCGCCGGCGACGTTTGGATCGACGGGCGACTCGCATCCATTGATCCGACCGATGGAGCGTACGTCGGCGAGCGTTGGGATTGGCATGGCGACCACCAGGTCTGGTGCGCCGGCAAGTCGGTCAGCTATTCGATTGCGAACGGCGATGAGGACTGGGAGCCGTGGGACGCATACCGATGGTCCTTCGGCGAGGTAGAAACGACCAAGGCCGATAGTCGTCCGAGCATATGCGGCGTGCTCGCCCTTCCGCCCGTCAACAGAGGCGGGGCGCCGAACGACGCGAGATCCGGCGTCGTGGTCCCCGCGACGAACCCCGTCCTCCTCGGCGCCGTGCCTGGTGAAATCTACATCGCGAGCCGCCGTAGCGATTTGCATGCGCGTACGTGCACGGCCTTTCCAGAATTCGAACCCATCTGGGCTCTGCCGCTCGCCCCCCTTCAAAGCGACAAGCGAAGCGCAAGAGTGCTCGTCGTGGGTGCTCTGAAGGAACCGGCAAGGTCTCGTTCGATCGCGAACGCAATGCGTTGGTCAGATGCGATCATCGCCGCTTCACGGAAGGGACTGCTCACCGACCCACAATCGGCAGATGCGGCGGCTGCGTGGGAGCAATACAGGCAGGCCGCACGTGCCTTCCGCAGGCGGGCTCGATGAGCGCGGACAAGCTCTTACTGTGGATGTCCGCGCGCACACGCGGTTCCTGGTCCCAGTTTCGCGGCGCCGTCGAAGAATTGCACCTGCCGGATGATGGAGCGCCTGACTCCGTTGAGGTTGATGAAGCCTCCGACGGGGGCCTGCCTCTGTACCAGAAGCTGCGACTGAACTTCCAGCGACTCGGGCACACCGAATTCTTGAGCGGCCCGCGCGGCCTCGAATGGAGAGTCACACCGCCCAGTTTGGCCATCGTTCCGCAACCTCGCGGAGTGCTCGGCGTCCTGGCAGGGGCCCGATCGAGCCGGCTGCTCGACCGCCTATCAGCTGTGGCTGGCGAGCAGCTCGTGACGTCGGAAGCGCTCTGCTGTCCGACGATACTTCGCCTGCAAGTCGAGGAGGCGCGTCAGATAGAGAGAGTCGCCAGTGACGTTGGCATTCGCGTGCAGAAAGACGCGGCACGTGCCCTTCTAGCGTGTGTTCCTGCAGTAGACGATTCGCTGGTGCGCCGCCGAGCAGAACTGCCTGCCGGCGCAAGCTGGCGCATCGAACAGTTTGATCCGAGGGGCCTGCGGTGGGTTCAGTCCGAGCGTGAAGCTGCCATCGCCGCCCGGCGTGCTTTGTTTCGCTTCACCTTCGGTTATCAGCGATATGTACTTTTGTGTGACCGAGGCACGTGCTTTCAGATTCCCGCGCAGGTCGGGAAGTTTGTCGTTGCACGACGGCGCCACCGCCGCTTGCTGCGGTACGACCGAGCCGCTCGGACGTTGGCAGTTCCCGCGATCTGCCGTCCTCCTTTCCTGATTGAGCGTGCTCTTGTTCTTTGCTCGGGACAGTTGCCACGCTACCAGCGCCTCGATCAGAGTGCTGGCGTGTTGGAGTATTTCGAAGTGTCTGATGAGGTGGCCGGTCTTGCCGGGTCACTATTGCGCCAGGAGCTCCGATGAGTAATCCGATTGCGATCTTCGAGGACTTGCGGGACACCTATCTGCGCTATCTCGATAGCCCTTTCGATCTGCGCTATCCGGACCTTGTAGCAGAACGCCGGCAGCTGCTCGACCGGGACGGTCGCCTGTATCGCCGCCCCCTCATCGAGCCCGTACCGGCGTATCAGTCGAGCGGGCAGAGTTTTCAGCAGATGGCGCAGGTGCTGCTCGGGTCAACCTGGTCGCAGCCGGCACTCGCCGATCTCGTGACCTTCATGTCGCTGGGGTTGTTTCCGCAAGCGCGCCACCTGTACGGGCACCAGCGCGATGTCTTTGAAGAATCGGTCGTCAACGGCAATGACGTGGTGGTGACGACTGGCACCGGTTCGGGCAAGACGGAGTGCTTTCTGCTGCCGATCGTCACGAGCCTTGTGCGCGAGTCGGCTGCATGGGGCGCACCGAATCCACGTTCGCCGCAGTGGGATTGGTGGAATCAATGGACGATGCGCGGAAGCAAGCGCCACTGGCAGCCCCGCGTCGCTCAGCGCGCTCACGAAAATCCGGCGACGCGCCCCCCGGCCATTCGTGCGCTGATCCTCTATCCACTCAATGCTCTCGTTGAAGATCAGCTCGCGCGCCTGCGCGATGCCCTCGACGGATCTCAAGCACGGACTTGGCTCCAGAACCATCGCGCCGGCAATCGCTTCTACTTCGGCAGGTACACGGGGCGCACGCCGATATCGGGCCAGCAGAACCCCAACGGCACGACGCGGCTGCGCGCAGAACTGGCTAGCCTTGCCCAAGACGCACTGCTCGTCGCTGGCACACCTGCAGAGCGATTTTTTCCGAGTATGGATGGCGGTGAGATGTGGTCCCGCTGGGACATGCAGGACCATCCGCCCGACGTTCTGATCACGAACTATTCGATGCTGAACATCATGCTGATGCGCAGCGTGGAAGCCACCATCTTCGATCAGACGCGGCAGTGGCTTCAGGCCGATCAATCGAACATTTTTCACCTCGTTGTCGACGAGCTGCATACCTATCGCGGAACACCCGGCACAGAAGTGGCCTACCTCATCCGCGTGCTACTAGATCGGCTCAGGCTGGCACCCGATTCGAACCAGTTGCGCATCATCGCGTCGAGCGCGTCGGTCGCGAGCGGGCCGCAGGGCCTCGCGTACCTGGAAGAGTTCTTCGGCCGGCCACAGCAGCGCTTCCGCGTGATCGGTGGCGTACCGCGGCCTTTGAACCAAGGGGCGTTCGGTTCCGTGCGCGCGAACGCCATCCCATTGCAGCAGCTTCGCCATGCTCTACGC
>JAEYOT010000697.1 GCA_023411445.1 Pseudomonadota bacterium | reverse complement strand
CCTCCGGGATCGACGCGGCCGCGCGCCCGATCCCGCGCAGCGCGCCCGTGACGCCGCCGCCGCGGATCGGCAGCACCCGGATCAGCTCCAGCTCGTAGCCGCGCTCCGGCACCAGCCTGGTCTCCATGCCCTGCTCGGTGCCTACGAAGACGAGCCGCGCGCTGGGCAGCAGCGCCTGCACCTGCTCCGCCACCGCCAGCATCGGGAACACGTGGCCGCCGGTGCCACCGCCGGCAAACATCAAGGTCGTCATGGCGTCACCTCCGCGCGGCGCCGGCCCTTGACGGCGCGCTCCGGCGCGAAGCCCGCTTCAGTCACCAGCATGGCGCTGACCTCGGCCGGGCGCTCTTCGCCGGAGAGCCGCACGTTGCCCACGGCCGCGCTGCGCCGGGAAATGCTGAGCAGGATGCCCATGGCCGCTGCGCACACGAGCAGCGAGGAGCCGCCGTAGCTCACGAACGGCAAGGTCAAGCCCTTGGTCGGGAGCATCGACATCGCCACCGCGATGTTGATCAAGGCCTGGGCCCCGAACAGCACCGAGATACCGAAGGCGATGTACTGGCCGTACTCGTCCTCCGCCGCCAGCGCGATCTTCACGCCGCGCGCCACGATCACCAGAAACACCGTGCATAGCGCCAAGATGCCGAGGAAGCCGAGTTCCTCGCCGATGATGGCGGCGATGAAGTCCGTGTGCGCCTCCGGCAGGTACAGCACCTGCAGCCCCTGGCCGACGCCCATGCCGGTCGCCTCACCAGAGCCGAAGCTCATCACGGCTTGAAACGGCTGGTAGGCGAGATCTTGCCGGTGGTCCGCCATGTTGAACCAGGCCAGCATGCGCTCCCAGCGGTAGGCCGTGAACCGCACCGCCCAGACGGCGAAGAGAGCGCCCAAGATGGCGGCGCCGAGCAAGTAGCCGAGGCGCGCGCCAGCCACGAACAGCAGCGTGAAGGTGAGCAGCAGCAGCACCGAAGCGCCGCCGAAATCCGGCTGCTTCAAGCACAGCAGCATCAGCATGCCGGCCATGATCAAGTGCGGCAGCATGCCGATCGAGAAGCTTTTCACCTTCTCCCGCTTCTTTTCCAGCGAGTAGGCCAGCCACAGCACCAGCGCCAGCTTGGCCGCTTCCGACGGCTGAATGTGAATCGGGCCCAGGCGGATCCAGCGCGCCGCGCCGCCACCGGTGTGACCGAAGCCGGCCACGCTCAAGACGAGCAGCGCCGTCACCACGCCCAAGATCGGGTAGGTGAAGCGGCGGAGCCAGTGGTAGTCGATGTGAGAGACCACCAACATCAGCGCCAGCGCCGCCCCCGCGTACACCGCCTGGCGCTTCAAGAAGTACTGCGGGTCGCGGAACACGACCGTCGCCTCGATCACGCTGGCGCTGTAAACCATCACCACGCCAAAGCCGAGCAGAGCGATCACGACGGCGGCCAGCACCACGTCCATCGCGCCGCGCTCGCGGGCGGGGGTCTTCAGCAGCGCCAGGACTCGGCTCATGACCACTCCTGTTTCAGGGAAAGCGCCGCCTCGGCAAATTTGTCGCCGCGATCCGCGTAGCTTTTGAACATATCGAAGCTGGAGCAAGCCGGGCTGAGCAGCACGGCGTCGCCCGGCTGGGCCTGATCAAAGGCGGCCCGCACCGCGCCCGGCATGTCCCCGGCTCGCACCACCGGGAGCGCGCCGGCGATGGCAGCCTCGATCGCGCCCGCCGCCTCGCCGATCAGCACCACGGCCCTGCCCTTCTGCTTCAATGCCTCCACCAGCGGCGCGTAGGAGCCGAGCTTGTCGCGCCCGCCCGCGATCAGCACGCCGCGCTGCTCGCTCAGGCCGAGCAGGGCCGTCACCGCAGCGCCGACGTTCGTGGCCTTGGAGTCGTCGTAGAAGCGCACCCCCCGCACCTCCGTCACCAGCGCCATGCGGTGGGGCAGAGGCTGAAAGACGCTCAGCGCACGGCGGATGGGCTCTGCCTCCACGCCCAACGCGCGCGCCGCCGCTACGGCGAAGGCAGCGTTGGTGTGGTTGTGGTGACCGTGGAGGCGCGTCGCCTGGAGCGGAAACACCTCGCCCGTCGCTCGCTCCACGATGGTCTGCTCCGTCACCGCGTAGTCCGCACCCGCTCCGCCCACCTGCAAGAGGCGTCCTTTGCCGCGCTGCGCTTGGCTCAGGCAACCCACGTCGCCTTGCGGGATGATCGCGACGTCGCTCGCGTCCTGCGCCACGAACGCATTGCCCTTGGCGTCGGCGTAGTCCGCGAAGGAGGCGTAGCGATCCAGGTGGTCTTCCGTGATGTTGAGCAAGACGCTCACCTTGGGCTTGACGCCCGCGCTGCGCTCCAGCTGAAAGCTGGACACCTCCAGCACCGCGGCACCCAGCTCACGCCCGACCGCCTCGGCCGCCGGTGTGCCCAAGTTGCCGCCCACGAACACGGTGTTGCCTCCGCTCGTCAGCAGCTCGCCCAAGAGCGTCGTGGTAGTGCTCTTGCCGTTGGTCCCGCCCACGAACAAGAGCGGCGCGGTGATGTAGCGGCAAGCCAGCCCGAGCTCGCCGAGCACGGGCACACCGCACTGCTCAGCCTCGAGCAAGGCCGGAAAGCTTGGCACGCCCGGCGACACGACGATCAGGTCGGCGCCCGCAAAGTCGACGCCAGCGTGGCCACCCAGCACCACCTGAGCCGGCAACGTCGCCACCTCGGCCGCGAGCCGCTCCGCAGGCGCTTGGTCCGTCGCCACCACGCTCGCTCCCAGCCGGCTGCACAGACGCGTGGCGGCGATCCCGGATTTGCCCAGGCCGACCACGATCACCTTCTTGCCGGAGAGTTCCATCAGCGGAGCTTGAGTGAGGACAGCGCGACCAGCGCCAGTAAGAACGAGATGATCCAAAAGCGCACGATGATGCGCGGCTCCGGCCAGCCCTTCTTCTCGTAGTGGTGATGGATCGGAGCCATCAAGAACACGCGCTTGCCGAACAGCTTGAAGCTGACAACCTGCGTGATCACGCTGGCGGCTTCGACCGTGAAGATGCCGCCGAGCACGATGCTGAGCAGCTCCGTCTTGGTCAGCACTGCCAGCATGCCGAGACCGCCGCCCAGCGCGAGCGAGCCGACGTCCCCCATGAAGACCTGAGCGGGATAGGTATTATACCACAGAAAGCCGGTGCCTGCGCCGATGGTCGCGGCCGCGAAGATCGACAGCTCCGTCATCTCGGGGATGCCGGCGATATCCAGGTACTGCGCGAGCGGGCGACCGAACAAGACCGACCCGGCGACGTATGCCCAGATGAGATACGTACCGGCGCTGATCATCACGGGACCGATGGCGAGGCCGTCGAGTCCGTCGGTGAGGTTGACGGCGTTGCTCATCACGACGACGAACAGCACCGCGAAGGCCAGGTACAGCCAGATCGGCAGCTCGACCGGGTGCTTCTCGAACGCCACGAACGGGATCGCCAAGCGCCCTTTGATGGCTTGCCAGGAAGCAGGCACGTCCTTGCTCAGGAACAAGTACGCCATCGCAAAGCCGCCGATCGTGAACTGACCGAGCAGCTTGTAACGGCCGGGCAAGCCGCGCGTGTTCTTGCCCATGATCTTCATGCGATCATCGATGAAGCCGACCGCGCCGTAGCCCGCGGTCACCGCCGCCGTCGCGACCACCAGCGCGTTGTGCACGTCCGCCCACAGCACCGTCGGTACCAGCACGCTGAGCAAGATCAGAGCGCCGCCCATGGTGGGGGTGCCCTTCTTGGCGAAGTGGGACGCGGGGCCTTCCTCGCGGATGATCTGGCTGATCTGCTTGCCGCGCAGCTTCTGGATGAACCAGGGCGCCACGAAGAACGACAGCATCATGGCCGTGATCGTGGCCATGATCGCCCGAAACGGCGTGTAGCGGAGCACGTTGAGCCACGACAGCCAGGAGACTTCGTGACTGAGAGGGTACAAAAGCTCGTAAATCATGCGGCTCTCCCGCGATCGTGCGGGTCCCGTGGCGCCGTGCCCAGGGCGGAAATCAAACGCTGAACGACCTTCTCCGCGCGCACGCCGCGCGAGGCCTTCACCAGCACCACGGCGCGCTCCGGCAAGAGCGACAGCAGCCGCTCGGCGGCCGCGTCGGCGTCGCTCGCGAACTCACAGCGTGCGCCGCGGGCGCCGGCTGCCTCGGTGAGCAGGCG
>JAEYOT010000399.1 GCA_023411445.1 Pseudomonadota bacterium | reverse complement strand
CTGCAGGAGCGGCGCGAGCGCCACGGCGGCGCCCGGCGCTTGCCCGAGCTGAGCATGGGCATGACCCACGACCTGGAGCACGCCGTGGCCGCGGGCGCGACGCTGGTTCGGGTCGGAACCGCCATCTTCGGGGCGCGCGCGCTGAAGGTTTGAGCTACATCTCCGAGCGATGGCCAGACGGGCCGCGCCGCCCCCCGTAACGAGTCCGACGCTGCTGGAGGCGGCGGCGCGCCGTCAGGCGCCGGGCGCGGCGGCAGCGGCGCCGCTCGCCGATCGCATGCGACCGCAGTCGCTGGAAGAGGTGGTGGGCCAGCGGCAGCTCTTGCGTGAAGGCAAGCTGCTGCGCGAGGTGATCCAAAAAGATCGCGTGCCGTCGCTGATCCTATGGGGGCCGCCCGGCTCCGGGAAAACGACGCTGGCCAACGTTATTTCGCAGCTCACGCGCGCGGAGTTCGTGCGCTTCAGCGCCGTGCTGGGCGGCCTGCCGGAGCTGCGCGAGCTGCTCGCCGCGGCGCGTGAACGTCGCGCCTATCAGGGCAAAACCACGCTCTTGTTCGTGGACGAGATCCACCGCTTCAACAAGGGCCAGCAAGACGCGTTCTTGCCGCACGTGGAGGACGGCACCATCACGCTGATCGGCGCCACCACCGAGAATCCTTCGTTTTCCGTCAACGCGGCGGTGTTGTCGCGCTGCCGCGTCTTCCGCTTGGAGGCGCTGGAGGCGGCGGACCTGGAGCAGCTCTTGCGCCGCGCGCTTGGCGACCGCGAGCGAGGCCTCGGCGCTCGTCAGCTTCACGCACGGGACGACGCGCTCACGGCCATCGCGCGCGCCGCGCGCGGCGACGCCAGGCGCGCCCTGGGCATGCTGGAGACCGCAGCCGCCTTGTTGCCCGACGGTGGCACGCTGGACTTGGCCTTGGTGGAGGCCGCCGCCGAAACCAAGACTCTATTATACGATAAGTCCGGCGAAGAGCACTACAACGTCGCTAGCGCGCTCATCAAATCCATGCGCGGCAGCGATCCTGACGCGGCGCTTTACTGGCTCATGCGCATGCTGGAGGCCGGCGACGATCCGCTCTTTCTGTTGCGGCGCTTGATCATCTTCGCCAGTGAGGACGTGGGCAACGCGGACCCGCGCGCGCTGCAGGTCGCGGTAGCGGCGGACGACGCGTTCCGGCGCATGGGCATGCCGGAGGGCATTTATCCGATCGCGCACGCTTGCTTGTACCTCGCGAGCTGCCCCAAGTCCGCCGCCGTCAAGGCGGCCATCGGCGCCGTGCGAGCCGTCATCGCGGAGCACGGCGCGCTACCGGTGCCGAAGAAGCTCCGCAACGCCGTCACCTCGCTGATGAAGAGCGAAGGCTACGGCCAGGGTTACAAGTACCCGCCGGACTTCGAAGGCAGCGTGGTGCCGGGCGAGCAGTACTTGCCCGACGAGCTCGCCGGGCAGCGCTACTATGAGCCGACCAATCAGGGGCTCGAGCAAGCCATCGGCGAGCGCCTCGCGCGCTTACGCGCTAATCGCAGCTGACCCACACTCGACTGAACGGCCCGCCCTCGAAGCCGCTGACACACTGACTGTTGCGGCCACGCGGGCAGGCGCAGTTACAGGCCATGGCGCGCTCGGCGTAGCAGCGATTGCCGGTGACCCAGGCGCATTCCACCCCGACCTCCGACGCCTTGGGTCCGAGCACGCACTCCCCGAGATCCGTATCCGCATTCGGGCCGCCGCTCGGGCCTGGGCCAGCGCCCGGATCGCTCACCTCGTCCGCCGCTGGCTCGGGCTCAGGATCCGCAGCTTCGGAGCTCGAGCCACCGGAGACGTTGCCGCCGCAAGCGACCAGCCACAGGGCACACCAGATCGCAACGAGCCGGGACATCGGCGCGAGTTTAGCAAAGCGCGTGCCCCTGCGCCGCCTCGGCTCTACGTGGAGTTGCCCAGGGTGCGAAGCCAACTCGGGTTGGCAGCGGCGCCACCTCAGCTGCGCAAGACGCCCACGTAGGGCAAGTTGCGGTAACGCTCGCCGTAGTCCAGCCCGTAGCCGACGACGAACACGTCCTGCACCGTGAAGCCCAAATAGTCCACGTAAACGGGCCGCACCGTGCGTGAAGGCTTGTGCAGCAGCGAGCACACCTTGACCGAAGCCGGGCCGCGCGCGAGCAGCTGCTCCCGCAAATAGCTCAAGGTCAGACCCGTATCGACGATGTCCTCCACGATCACGACGTGATCGCCAGCGATCGGCTTGGCTAGATCCAGCGTGATCTGCACCACGCCGCTCGACTTGGTGTCGTCGCCGTAGCTCCGCACCCCCAAGAACTCCACCCGCAGCGGCACATCGATGGAGCGCAGGAGATCCGCCGCGAACACGAAGCTGCCCTTGAGCACACACAGCAGCACGAGTGACTTGTCCGCGTAGTCGCGCGAGATCTGTTCGCCCAGCTCCCTCACGCGCTTGGCGATCGTGTCGGCGCTGAGGAGCTCTTCGGGCGTGCTCATGCTGGCATGATCGGCATGGCCTGGGGGCGTTGGCAAGCTCTCTAGCGCCCGTCCGTCACGGTGTGGAGCGCCAGCCGGGCGCCGTCCGTGCTCACGCGCAGCGCGCCGTGGCGATCAGTCCGGACGGCGGAGACGCCGCGCGCAGCGAGCACCGCGACCGTCTGCGGGTGAGGATGGCCGAAGCGGTTGCGCACACCGGTCGACATGCTGGCGACGCTGGGCGCGACGCGCTCCAGAAACGCCGGCGTGGTGGAGGTGCGCGAGCCGTGGTGCCCGACCTTCAAGAAGTCCGCGCGCAGCGGCGCGCCCCGCTCCAGCAAGCGCTGCTCGGCGTCGTGCTCGGCGTCGCCCGTGAAGAGCAGCGCCCGCGCTCCGAGCTGGAGTCGAATCACGAAGGAGTTGTCATTGGCGCCCCAGCTGGGCTCGAGCGCCGGGCAGGGCCAAAGCACCTGCACGCGCACGCCCCCGAAGCGCTGCTCGCCGCACAGCTCACGCGGGCCGCGCACGCTCACGCCCCGCTCGCGCAGCAGCGCATGCAGGCGCGCGTAGGCCGGACCGGCGCCGTGCAAGAGGCCCTGACCGGTGTCCCACAGCTCACCCACGCTGACCTGCTCGACCACGCTCAGCAGGCCCATGAAGTGATCCGGATGCGGGTGGCTCAGCACGATCACGTCCAGGTGGCGACGGCGGCGCGTGGACAGCTCCGGCAAGATCACCGAGCGCCCCGGATCCACCGGCGAGCCCACGAAGCCGCCGCCATCGATCAGCCAAACGCGGCCGTCCGGAAAATCGATCAACGCCGAGTCCCCTTGGCCCACGTCCAAGATGGTGGCGGTCAAGGCGCCGCGCGGTGCGCCTGCAGCCACCTGCGCGCGCTCCAAGCCGAAGGTGCCGAGAGCCGTGAGCAGCAGAGGCACCATCCGGCGCCAGCCACGCAGCGACACCACGGCCACCGCGCCCACCGTGATGAGCGACAGCTGCAGCGCGCTCGGCACCGGCAAGGTCATGCGCAGCTCGGCCTGAGCCGCGCTGAAGCGCGCGAGCCCCCGCACCAGGAGGAGCGCTCCACCGCCGGCCAGCGCCGTCCCCTGCTCCAGCCAAGGCCAGAAGCCCACCACCGCGTGGAGCAAGCACAGCGGCAACGCACACGCCTCACCAATCGGGCCCGCCAGCACGTTCGCGAACAAGCCGGCCAGACCGATCTCCGAGCCGAGCAGGGCCAGCACGGGCACGCACGGCACCATGGCCGAGACGGTGGTGCACAAGCTCTGCACGAGCCAGCTCAGCGGCCGCAGCCGGAGCCCTGCGTGCAGCGGCTCCAGCGCGGGGCCGAGCCCGATCAGGCCGGCCGTGGCCGCCACCGAGAGCAGGAACGACACGTCACGACCGACGAGTGGATCCAGCGCCGCGCCGATGAGGATCGACGCCGCGAGGCAGCGCACGGCGCTCGGACGGCGACCGAGCGCCGTGACCAAGAAGGCGATGGACAGCATGTACGCCGCGCGAAAGGCCGAGCCGCTGCCGCCCGCGAAATCCGCGTACACGAGCGAGAGCACGATGCCGACCGCAGCCGCCGCTCGCGCCGCGCGCACGCTGGCCGCGAACGCCTCCAGCCGCACCAGCACGAACGAAAGCGCGTTGACCAGCGCCACCACCGCGAAGACCAAGTGCGTGCCGCTGACCGCGAGCAGGTGCGACAAGCCGCTGGCGCGGAACGCCGCGTCGTCATCCGGATCCAGATCGCTCTCGCCCAGCACGAGGGCGCGCCCCAGCGGCGCCGCCAGCGGCGGGAAGGTCGCTTGGATGCGGCCGCGCACGTGCGCCCGCGCGCGATCGATCAGCGCGCCCGGGCCGTAGCTCGGCTGCTCGAGCGTGAGGCTGAGCACGCCTCCGCTCGCCACTGCGCCGGTGCGGCGCGCCGAGGGCCGCGGATCCGCCACGCCGAAGTTGCGAAACAGCTGCACCGGCGCGAAATCCGCCACGCCGCTCACCCGGTCCCCTCGAGCCAAGCGCGCCGGCCCGCCATAGAGCCGCGAGCGAAAGGCCGGCACGAGCGAGCCCTCGCACTCCGCGTGCGTCACGTCCGCCAAGAAGACGAGCGAGCCGCGTTGCTCCACGGGCGACGCCGCCACCTCTGCTTCGAACGCGCAGCGCCGTGGCTCTGCCAGCGCGTCCCGCAGCTGGAAGCGTTGCTGGTCGTAGCGCTCGAGCGCGTGCTGCGAGCGCCAGGCGCCGAGCGCGAACAAGAGCGCGAAGCAACCGGCTCGAGCCACGCCCACGCGCCAGAGCACGAGCAAGAGCCCGGCGCTGAAGCCGAGCGACACCGCCAGCGGCGAGAGCGGCAGCAAGCCGCCCGCCACCAGCGACACCGCGGCGAGGAGCAGCGCGTCGAGGCCCACGCGCGTCGCTATGCAGCAGGCGCGCCAAATAGCAGAACGCCGTGAGCGGCTTGGGTCCGCTCACGGCGCTTGCTCGTGAAGTGGCGGCCAGCCGGCGACGGCCGGCGCCCCGTCACGCGTTCACGGGTTCCTGCAGACCGGGCTGGTCAGGCACTCCGTGCTCGCCTCAGCGTCGCCGTTGGCTTCGCACAAGCACTCGGTGCACGCGTTCAGGCAGTTCTCGCAGCCAAGGGAAGGTGCGCACTGCCCTTCGGTGGGATTCGGCACCGGGTCGTCGTCGTCAGGCGGCTCGTAGTTACCCTGGCACCGCTGCGCGGCTTCGATCGACTGCTGGCAACGCCCCAGCGACGCCTCGCTGGGACCATCGTCCGAGCAGAGGTTGCCGAGGCCCAAGATGCAGTCCAGAAAGTCGATCGCCTCGTTGACGCAAGGCGCCTGGGTTTCAGCCTCGGCCGGGAGAATGCAGGCGCCTTCGGCGCAGAGACCGCCCTCCAGACCGCCCATGTCGCCCAAGTCACAGCTGTCGACGAGCTCACACAGCTTGTTGCACAGTGATTGCAGTCGACCACCACCACCACCGGGAGCACCCGGATTGGACGGCGGTCGCTCCGAGCTACCCGGCGGGCGGTCGTAGCTGTTGCCCGGCTGATCCGAGCTCTTAGGCGGTTGATCTTCGTTGGCGGGCGGTTGGTCCCCGTCCGCATCGTACGTCGCTTTCCCGGTCGTGCCGCCGCAAGCGGCCACCACGCCCAGGAGCAACG
>JAEYOT010000395.1 GCA_023411445.1 Pseudomonadota bacterium | reverse complement strand
CGCCGTCGCACTCGCGCGCGCTCTCGCTCACCGGCGCGTCGTCCAGCACGTCCTCCGCGGCCACGGAGACGCCGTGCACCGAGCCGCCGTTCTTGGACACAGCCACGACCTCATGGCCGCGCGCCAGCAACGTGGAGACGAGGTGGGAGCCTAGAAAGCCGGTCGCGCCGGCGACCCAAAACTTGCTCACGAGCCGCTACTTTCGAGCTGAAATACCTTCTGGAACGTGAACAGCAGCTGAATATTGTTGCTCTTCACGGTGCCGGACATGAATTCTGCCGGCGACGGAGTGTACTTCTCGCGCACGATGCGCGTGAACATGTCCGGAGTGGTCTTCAGCACGCAGTCCGCCGGGCTGCTGACCTTGCCGGGCACGACCTCGCACGCCTGGTCGGTGACGCGCACCGTCCAGCGCTCGGTGTCGCCGAGCGAGAAGTAGAAGCTGATCGGCTGCGCCACGCTGCCGGCCTTGAAGCGTGAGGTGAGCTCGCGGAACACGGGCTCCAGGCCCTCCGGCTCCGGCGCCGGCAGGGAGTCTCTCACTTCTTCCGGCTGGAGCTCGCGCGTATCCAGCACCTTGCCCTGGCTGAGCATGACCACCGCGCGGTGGGCCAGACGAGTGACCACGCGCGACGCCTCCGCGGCCGAGAGCCCTTGAGTCAAGCGAGCCATCTCCCGCGCCTCCAACGGCGCGCCGATGCGGGCCTCCACGTCACGGCTCTTCGGCAGGGTGGAGCCCTTGGGCAGCGCGCGGTGCGTGCCGCCCAGCCACACGGGCAGGATGTCCACGTGGTGGTGCAGCGCCAGGTGGCCCACCGCGCTCTTGAACTCGTGCACTTGCCCGTCGGTGCTGCGCGTCCCCTCCGGGAAGATCAGCACCGTCTTGCCGCGGTCGAGGAGATCGCCTGCTTGGCGCAGCGCCTGCCGCAGCGAGCTGCCGCGCGGCATGGGCGCCAGGTTCGTGAAGTTCTCGAAGAAGGCCTTGCGGTACTTGTTACCTTCGAAGAAGTAGTCCTGCGCAGCCAGCGACACCATCTTCTCGCCGTAGCTGCCGAGGGCGTACTTCACGAGCCCCATGTCCAGGTGGCTGGCGTGGTTCGCGGCGATGATCGTGTTGCGGTTGTGCGGGATGAAGGAGCGGCCGGTCACGGTCGTCTTCAGCACGCGATCGTAGAAGCCGTGCTGCGCCATGCCCATCCAGGCCATGGCGGCCTCGCGCAGCGGCTCCGGGATGTCGAGCTTCAGCTCGTCTTCCTTCTCGATCGTCTGCGTGCCCTGCAGGCGACGCGCGCTCTGTGCCTCGCGCACGAAGGCTTCCACGTCCGCCACCGTCTGCGCGGAGGAGACACGCTCGGCGTCCAGTGAGCGGCCCAGCTCGGTCTCGATCGCGACCAGCAGCTCGAGGAGCATCAGAGAGTCGAACGCGAGATCGCCGCGCAACGACTGGTTGGCTGCGATCTTGGCGGGTGAGCGCCGGGCGATGGTGGCGATGGTGCCGCGCACCAGCGCCGCCGCGCCGTCCACCTTGCCGGCGGGACGCTCCAGCTCCTGGCTGCGCTCGCGCCGCTCGATCTCCGCGCGCACCTCGTTGCGGCGCACCTTGCGCGTGGTGGTGCGCGGCAGATCCTTGTCGAATAGCATCACCAGCGCCGGCTTCTGCGCGCTGGGCAGCTTGGAGAGCGCCTCGTCCAGCTCGCGCTTGGCCTTGGCGCGCTGCACGGCGGGCGGGTTGTCCGTGTCGCGGTCCGGCACGGCCACGCAGGCGACGCGCTCACCACCGCGCCCGTCCGGGATGCCCAGGATGCACAGCTCCTTGACGCCCTCGACGCGACCGATGCGCGCCTCCACGTCGTCCGGATACACGTTCTCGCCGTTGGAGGCGACGATCACGTCCTTGGCGCGGCCCACGATCGAGAGCCGGCCGCGGCGATCCAGCTTGCCCAGATCGCCGGTGCGGAGCCAACCGTCCGCATCGATCACCTGCGCGGTGGCCTCCGGGTTGTCCGAGTAGCCGAGCATCACGTTCGGGCCACGCGCCAGGATCTCGCCAACGCCGTCGGCGTTGGGCTTGTCGATCTTGATCTCCACGCCCGGGATCGGCTTGCCCACGTTGCCGGGGCGCGCCTTGGGCCCGGCGCTGGCCACCGTGAGGACGGGCGACGCCTCGGTCAAGCCGTAGCCCTCCGCCAAGTGCATGCCAAGGCCGCTGAACAGCTTGTGCGTGCGCTCCGGCAGCGCGGCGCCGCCGCTCACCAAATAGCGCAGCTTGCCGCCGAAGGCGTGGTGCACGGTGCCGAACAGCAGCTTGCCAGCGTCCACGCCCACGTTCTTGCCCAACGAGCGGTTCAGCTCGACGGCCACGTCGAACAAGCGCGCGGCCAGCGCACCGTGCTCGGCCACACGCGAAAGGATGCGGCGCTCCAGCATCTCCCACAGCGCGGGCACGCCGATCAGACCCGTGATTTTGCCTTCCTTGAGGCCGAACTCCAGCCGCTCCGCGTTCAGCTCGTCCAGGTAGACGATGCGCGCGCCGCGCGACAGCGGCAAGAGCATGCCGCAGGTGAGCTCGAAGGTGTGATGAAGCGGCAGCACCGACAGCACGCGGTCACCCTTGCCGAGCGGGAACAGCGGCGCCAGCGCCGCCACCAGCGCGGACAAGTTGGCGTGCGACAGCTCGACGCCCTTGGGGTTGCCAGTGGTGCCGCTGGTGTAGATCAGCGCGGCCACGTCGTCCGCCTGCACGGCCAAGCCGATGCCCATCGGGCCCTTGGCGGCGAGCTCGTGGTAGTCGCACCAGTTCATGTCCTGTAGCTGCGGGGACAAGCGGCGGCGCACCTTGGCGTCGCACACGAACACCTTGGCGCGTGAGGCGCGCTGCAAGTTGGCGGCCGCCTCCGCTTCGATCGCGGCGTCTAGCGGGACTACCGTCGCGCCGGCCATCAAGATGCCGAAGAAGGAGATGGCCCACGACGGGTGGTTGGCCGCGGCCAACATCACGCGATCGCCGGGGCGCACGCCTTCACGGATCAAGCGCGCGGCGGCGGCCCCAGCCTGCTCGCGCCATTCGCGGAACGAGAGGCGCGACAGGCCATCGGCCTCCGTGCGCTGCAGCGCGACCGCGAGCTCGTAGCGATCGGCCATCTCGTCGAGCATGGCCGGCAGCGTCTGGTGCGGCTCCGGCG
>JAEYOT010000382.1 GCA_023411445.1 Pseudomonadota bacterium | reverse complement strand
CGCGCGCGCGGCTCGACGAGGTGGACGTCGGCTTCGGCGTCACGCGCATCCTGCCGGGCGACGCACCTGGAGAGCGCGAGTACCACCACCTCAGCACCCACCTCGTGCCCGAAGCCGCGAGCGCCATCAGCTTCGACGATGCGTTCACCATCCTTCGGTTCGACGCCAGGGGCCGGCTGCAGAGGGGTAACTGGGCCGAAGCCAGCAGCGGGGAGCTGGTGCTACAGATCGAGCTCAACCGCGCCGCCAACGGAACGTACGCGCTCAAGGGCCAGGTGGAAGGCCGGCCCGTACAAGGACCCCTCAAGGCGCCTCAAGGCATCGCAACAGCGCTGGACGTGGCCGCGCTGCTCAAGAAGAAGCTGCTGCAGCGCAAGCCCTTCAGCGAGAACGTGGCGGAGTATCACCCTTCGATCGATCCGCTTGCGACCGTCACCGTCACCTACAGTCGTACGGCCGACGCGCCGCCGCGTCAGGTGCTGATGCAGCTCGGTGAACGACGCTTCACCGCAGAGATCGACGAGGACGGGGTGGCCAAGGACGGCTGGTTCGATCTCGGTGAGCAACGCCTCACGATCACCCGTCAGCACCTCTCTGGCCGCTGGTGAAGCGCGAGCTCCACCGCCTGAGCCGTCGGGCACAAGGCCACGCGCGCGTCGATTCGCCACGAGCCTCGCTCGAGCGGGCGTTCCCAACCACGCGATAATTCGCGGTGAATGACTGGGCCAGATCTTGCAACCGCTCTCGCGGCCGCTGCGAATGCGCAATTCGTCCCGGCCTCCTCCTTTCTCATGGCTCGCTCCGTCAGCTCAGCCCGCAGGCGCGTTGGTTCCATCTTGCTCGTCGACGACTACGACGACGCTCGCAGCTGCGTGCGCGAGGCCCTAGAGGAGGTGGGGCACACCGTCATCGAGGCCACCCATGGCCAACAGGCGCTCAACCTGCTCGTCGGTAGCCCGAGCCAGCGCGTCGCGCTCATCGTCTTGGATCTGCAGATGCCAGTGATGGACGGCTGGCACTTCATCGAGCTCTTGCGCTGTTACGTCAGGCTCTCGCACATTCCGGTCATCATCGTGACGGCGCAGGAGCCGCACCTCGAGCAGATCGGACACAAGGCCGTGATTGGCTGCGTGCGCGCCCCCTACGACATGCAAACCTTGCTGGACTTGGTCGAGATGGGCTTGAATCCCGACGCTGAGCCGGGCACCTCGAGTCTCCGTGGTGGCTAGGACGGCTTCAAGAACGACGGGCGACGATCTGCAGAGCGGCTAGATCTCGGCGCAATTAGCGAGCTTGAGCCCATAACGCCGCACATGGCGCTGGAGCGAGCCCAAACCGGTCGCTGGTCCGCAATTTTTTGGGAGCGCGCGCCCCCATCTTGGCTCATAGTGAGAGGCCTTGCGCGTAGCCCCGGTGGGACAGCGCCCCGCTTCTAGTCTTCAACCAAGAAGGTCTCATGCCCATATCGCTCAACAAGCGCCTGAAAGAGAAGGCCCGCCAAGAAAAGCAGCAGGATAAGGCCGCCCGCCGCGAGCAGCGCAAAGGCGAGCGCAACAACCGCGCCCCCGTGCAGCCGGGTGAAGATCCGGACATCGCCGGCATCGTGCCCGGTCCCCAACCCTT
Source organism: Pseudomonadota bacterium (assembly GCA_023411445.1). Lineage (GTDB taxonomy): Bacteria > Myxococcota_A > Polyangia > Polyangiales > Polyangiaceae > PMG-095. Next base: position 11,688 of record JAEYOT010000382.1, on the reverse strand, counting down.
GCCGGAGGAGTGGGCCTAGCGCTCCCGGCGCGTCGAGCTGCCGCGCGGCTCGTTCTCGCCACCTTCTGCCCGAAAGTCGCCAGCGTGCCCCGTGCGAGCAGGCGTCCCGACCGGACAGGCTCGCTCCGCTGGCTTGACTGAGTTCTCGATTGATTCCGCAAGGATGGCCCGCAGCGACCGGATTTTGCGGTCCCGGCGGCCGGGCGGCTACGGCTGGAATGAAGCAGAGAGCTGGCCGGTTGCGAGCCCATGCGGCGGTGCCACACACTCCTGCTCGTGCTCACGTTGCTGAGCTTGGTCGGCTGTGATCACGCGACGAAGTACGTAGCCAAGGCCGAGCTGGAGGCACAGCCCGCCCACGTGGTGGTCGATTCGATCGTGAACCTCCGCTACGTCGAGAACCGGGACGTAGCCTTCAATCTCCTGTCGTTCATCCCGGAGCACGTCCGCTTCCCGCTCCTGCTGCTCACGGGCGCGGCCGCGATCGGCGTGCTGGTGGCGCTGTTCGCCAGCGGGCGCGTGCGCGGCTGGGCACTAGGCGGCCTGGTGCTGTTTCTGGCAGGCGCCCTCGGCAACTACCTGGACCGCCTCGTGCGCGGCTACGTGGTGGACTTCATTCACGTCGCTTACTGGCCCGTGTTCAACGTGGCTGACGTCTTGGTCACGCTCGGCCTCGGCCTGATCGTGCTGCAGAGCATGCGGCCCAAGCTGAGCGCGCCGGCGGCGCCTTCCGGCTAGCCCCAGCCCTCAGTGGGCATGGATGGGCCAGGGCGTGGGGCGCGGCCCCGCTTGCCAGTTGTCGTGCCGGCCGTCCCAATGGATCAGCTGGGTCTGCGACACGTCGAACCCCTCGAGGCAGCTCAGGTTCACGGTGACGAAGTCACCACCCAGCATCTCCAGGCGCCCCCGGCCGAAGCAATACACGTGACAGCGCTTGCAGAAGAAGCGCACGCCGATCTCCGGCGTGCGGGTGAACGAGGCGAGCTCCGTCTCGTCGCTCAAGAGCTCGAACGCTGCCGGCTTGACCAGCGAGCCGACACCCCCAACTTTGGTGCACAGCGTGCAGTTGCAGCGCGAGCCTTGGCTCCAATCGAGCTCCACCTCAAACTTCACGTCCCCGCACAAGCAGCTTCCTTGATGTCGTTTCATGAGACCCACGCTACCGGACCTTCATGACAGCATTATGTCAGTGATTATCGGCGTAGGCTCGCGCCCGTGAAGGCGAGCACGCACGTGCATAGCGCCCTGTTCGGCGGTGTCGGTCGCGTCGCGGTCACGGATTTGCTGACGGCTCAGCAGGCGCCTCCGTTCAAGGCGGTGCTGTGGTGCGAGCTCGAGCCCGGGGGCTCGGTGGGAGCGCACGTGCAAGAGCAGTACGCCGAGATCGTCGTCGGGTTGTCCGGCAGCGGCGAAGCGCGCGTCAACGGGCAGCGCCACGAGCTTACGACAGGCTCCGTCGTGCATCTACCGCTCGGCGCGGTGCTACAGCTGCAGAACGGCTCGCAAGAAGAGCCGCTCTGCTACTTGATCATCAAGGCCACGAGCTGAGGCCCCCCGCGCGGGGCCGCGGCGAAGCGACCCCACGCGATGCGCCAGCCTCACTTGCGCGTGAGCACGAGCAGGGTCGACTCGGTCACCTCTTCGCCGGTCTCGTCATCGATATCGGTGGAGGTCTGCTGCATCTTGGCCTCGTTGCCCTTCACGCAGATCGGGTGCGTCTCGGGCGTGCCGTCCTCGTCGTCCGTGAGCGTGATGCTGCTGCCCGACACCTCGTACGTGCCAGTCCCGCTAGACTCGTCGGGCTCGCCGGCAGGCCCGCTGCACACGCAGCGTTCCCCCTGAGCGACGCACACCACACCCTCGGCCGGCTCGAAGCTCTCGCAGTCCACGCCCTCAGCGATGGCTTCAAGGCACTCAGCGCTCAGATCGAGCGAGAAGTGGCCGGAGAACGTCCAAGTGTACTCGTACGTGCCATCGGCGAAGGTCACCTCGCCCTCGGCGTCGGCTCCCACGTCGAAGGTGGCGTCCTCGCAACCCGGCGTGCCCTTGAAGGGGCTCTCCACTTCACACGTCTCGATGCAGGCGCCAGCCATAGGCCCAGGTGCCCTCGATATTCCCGCCACTGCAGGCCTTGAACGAGCAGTCCAGGCTGCCTTGGGGCGTATCCTTGAAGCGCACGACGAACAGCGTGAAGTGCTCGACCTGCGCCGAGACGACGCCCTTCTCGACGGTGGTGGGCAGATCTCGCCACGCGTCTGCGTCGGCGTCGTACCAGGAGACGACGGCGGTCTCGTCAGCGCCCGGCGCGGTCACGAGCGGGAGCTCGAGCGTGACCGGCTTCTCGAACTCGGTGCCGTCCGGACCAAAGTCGTAGGTCGAGCCTTGCAGCGTAGCCCGCTCTGGCAGACGCGCGGACGGCGCCTTGGCCTCCAGCGTGATCTCGAGATCCTCCGCCAGCGCGCCCGGCGGGATCATGAGCACGGCCTTGCCGAGCTTCACCTCGCCGCCCTCTTCCGCGGAGATGGTGACCGTGACGGAGCCTTCCGCCGCTTGCTCGCTCCCGCCGCCGCCCTTCGAGTCGTCGCTACAACCCGCGGCTGCGCCCAACATCAAGGCCAATACGATGTGCCGAATCCTCAACATGCCTGTGTCTCCTGCTCCCTTGTCTGTAAGAAGGGAAAGCGGAGAAACATAACGCCAACACGATGGCGTTGCTCAGCTTCCTGCATCAGGCACGTAAGTGCTGGCGTTCATTGCCGAATTTAAACCTTCGCCATGCTCATCCCGGAGAGAGAGGAGCGCTGGCCAACGCCCAGCGAGGACCTGCCCGCAGAGGCGTTGCTCGCGCTGCTCATCTTTTCGAGCCGGCGTCCCCGAGCGCGCGTGAATGAGCTGGCCGGCACCCGGCGAGGACCGGCCTCGTCCAGGTGCCGCGAGGAGCGCGCTACGCCTTACGAGGCGCAGCGACTCCGCAGCTCACCAACCGTGGCTACGACCACCACCACCGCCGCGACGACCACCACCGCCGGAGCTCGAGCGCTCCTCGGCTTCGTTGACCTTGAGCGAGCGACCTTCGAGGTCAGCACCGTTCATGGCCTGGATCGCGCTGGCGGCTTCGTCTTGCGAGCCCATCGTCACGAAGCCAAAGCCGCGCGACTGACCCGTGACGCGGTCGATCACCAAGTGCACGTCCGTCACGGAGCCGAACGGGCCGAAGGCGTCGCGCAGCGACTGCTCGGTGGAGTGGAAGGAGAGATTGCCAACGTACAAGCGGTTTCCCATGTTCATTCCTCGATCAGGCCCACTCAAGCACCTCGACTGCCGGCCAGGGCCCATGCCCGCAGTGAGGGAAATTCCGAGACTCGTTTCAGGGCGGTCGCGGCCAGCGCCACGCAGCTCCGCGCGCCGTCACCTGCGGCCAAGGCCGAAACAACGCCGTTACGGCACGCTAGCGGAGCGGGCGCGGGGAGCGTGCTACTTGCGGCACGCCGCGTTTGGGGGTCTTTCATTCGATCTGCAGCTCAAGCGTCGAGCTGAATTGGCGGCCTACGGAAAGCAGGCTCTCCCGCCGCGCGGATCGAACTCTTGCTAGGACCGCCACAGAGAAGGGCGGCCACCCTGAAGCGATCACACTAGCCCACCTTGCACGCTTGGTCAAGGCAACGCGCCGCGCGCTCGGTCAGCGCATGCGCGAAGCGTGCGCGAGCGACGCCATGGCAGCGTCAGGCGGGTCGATGCTACAGTCCACGCACTGGCCGCAACTCGGAGATGCGGAGCATGTGGGTGCCTCACAGCACCGAAGACCCCTTCCGAGGAAGCACGCAAGGTATGGCCAACGTTTCACGCGCAGAGTTTCCCAGCCTCTTCAGCCACACGAGGCGCTCGGATTGGGGCGTAGCGATCGTGACAGGCGAGCACGACCGCAAGCGTACCTACTTGTTCGAAGACGGCGAGGAGCGAACCTTGGGCAGCGCGGGCATCGAGCTGATGCTCAAGATCGACAAGCCCGATCGCGAGCAGCAAGCGACCTGCTCCCACCTGCTCTCGCTGATCGCCAAGCGAGGCGCTACTCGCGCCACCTCGAAGGCGCCTGGCATGCCAGCCGTGGACCGGCAGGTCGAGCGCTTCCGCAAGAAGTATCGCGGCGGTTTCTACGGCCGCGACTGGAAGCACGACCAGGCTGGCGTCTTCGCGCGTCACGTGCGCGGCGGTCTGAGCCAGCGCGCGCAGACGAGCCTGTCCGCGGACAGCGTGCAGCAGCGCCTCAGCCGGCAGGATTTCAGCGCGATCTGGCAACAGGCGACGCAACTCTTGGCTGAGAGCCGCTTGGTCTCGACCCCGCCGCGCATTCCGGAGGCGCCCAGCGACCAGCGCCGCGTCGTCGAGGCGCTGAGCGGCCTCCTGCACGGTAGCGAGAGCTACGAGCACCGCTTCGACCAGTGGGTCACCGGTTACGCTAGCGTGTTCGGTGACGCGCCGAGCTGGCAGATCGCCACCGCGCTCCCGGCCATGATGTCACCCGTGGATCACGTGTACGTCGAGGCCGCCAGCTTCCGCAAGCAGTTGAAGGCCATGGCACGGCCAGGCGCGCTCGGCTCTCGCCCGAGCGGGGCCGCCTACATGCGGTGCCTAGGAGCCGCTCAAGCGCTCGCCCACCTGCTCGCGACTCGCGGCGAGGTGCCGATGGATCTGCTGGACGTGCATGATTTCATCCGCTGCACCGGCTAGAGCGCGGGCCTCCGCCCGTCCGGCTTGTCAAGCACTACGAAGCTGCAGCCAGGCTTCGGGCTGGGCCAACCTGCATCGTTCGAGGCACTTTGGCACGATTGAGATCTAGCGGTGCGCGTGCGACCGTTGGCGGGTGAAGGTGAGCGCGAGCGAGGTACGACGGGCAGCGACCGGCATCGCCGGGCTCGACGACGTGTTGGGCGGCGGTCTCCCGGTGCACCGGCTCTACCTCATCCGCGGCAACCCCGGCGTCGGCAAGACGACGCTGGCACTGCAGTTCTTGCTCGAGGGTCTGCGCGCCGGAGAGCGCGTGCTTTACATCACCCTCTCCGAGACTGAATCGGAGATCCGCCAGGTAGCGGCGTCTCACGGTTGGTCGCTCGAGGGCGTGAGCTTGTTCGAGCTCTCCAGCGCCGAGCAAACGCTGCGCCTCGACGACGAGAACACCCTCTACGCGGCCGAGGACGTGGACCTGAAGGAGACCGTGCGGGTGCTGCTCGAGAAGGTGCAAGCCGTGGAGCCGCAGCGCGTCGTCTTCGATTCGCTGTCGGAGATCCGCATGCTCGCGCAGTCACCGGTGCGCTACCGCCGCCAGCTGCTGGCGTTGAAGCAGTTCTTTGCGGAGCGTCAGTGCACCGTCCTGCTGCTGGATGATCACGCAGGCGGCGGGGAAGACTTGCAGGTCGCGAGCTTGGCGCACGGCGTGGTTGCGCTGGAGCAGACGCCCGCGACTTATGGTGCGGACCGCCGCCGCATCCGCGTGGTGAAGCTGCGCGGCTCGCCTTTCCGCATGGGTTTTCACGACTTCAACCTGCGCACGGGCGGATTGCAGGTGTTCCCACGGCTCACGGCGGCCGAGCACCGCACGGAGCTGATGTCGGAGCCGATCGGCAGCGAGCTTGCGGAGCTCGACGCCATGCTGGGCGGCGGCATCGATCGCGCCACCTGCACGCTCCTGATGGGCCCGGCGGGCATCGGCAAGAGCGCGCTGGCCACGCAGTTTGCGCTGGCCGCGACGAGGCGGGGCGAGCCAGCGAGCGTCTTCTTGTTCGAGGAGCGCGTGGGCACGTGGCGTTACCGCTGTCGCCAGTTGGGCATGGATATCGACACGCCGCTGGCTCGAGGCCTGCTCAAGATCCACCAGGTAGATCCGGCCGAGCTCGCTCCGGACGAGTTTTCACACCTGGTGCGGGCGGACATCGACGACGCCGGCGCACGGCTCGTGATCGTCGACAGCATCACGGGCTACTTGAACGCCATGCTCGACGCGCGACACCTCCGCCTGCAGCTGCACGAGCTGTTGGCGTTCTTGAGCGAGCGGCAGGTGGCGTCGATCGTGACCATGGCACAAGCCGGCCTGATCGGGACCATGACCTCGCCCGTCGACATCAGCTACTTGGCCGACACGGTGGTGCTGCTGCGCTACTACGAGTCCGCGGGGCGGCTCAAGAAGGCCATCTCCGTGCTCAAGAAGCGCGCCGGCGCGCATGAAGATTCCATTCGGGAGCTGACCTTCGGCGCTCGCGGCCTGTGCGTGGGCCCTCCGCTCACGAACCTCCACGGCGTGCTGAGCGGCGTGCCCCGACCCTTCTCGGCTGGCTCAGATCTGAGCGAGAAGGATTGAGCGATGACGACGCTCGGCACGGATCTCGAGCAGCGTTCCTTGATCTTCGTGCGGGGCTTACGAGAGGGCAAGCTCACCGCGCGCTTGCTCCAGGAGGCGGGGCTCAGCAGCGAGCTATGCGCTACCCCCGAGGAGCTGTGCCAGAAGCTGCGCGAGGGTGCTGGCGCCGTGCTGCTCGCCGAGGAGACGCTGACCGAGCCGCTGCGACGAGCGCTGGCGGAGCTGCTCGCCCAGCAGCCAGCCTGGTCGGATCTGCCCCTCATCGTCTTCAGCGCCCCCACCAGCGCCGAGCGCCCGCGTACGGGCGCCGACGCGGCGCTGGGCAACGTCACCTTCCTCGACCGGCCGGTGCACACCCGGACGATGATCACGTCCGTGCAAGCGGCGCTCCGTAGCCGTCAGCGACAGTACGAAGCGCGCCGCGCGATCGAGTCGCGCGACGCGTTCTTGGCCATGCTCGGCCACGAGCTTCGCAACCCCCTCAGCGCCATCTCGCTGGCCCTGACCGCGCTGGAGCGGAAGAATCCCACGGAGCCGCGCCCCCTGGAGCACGGGGTCATGAAGCGCCAGCTCGAGCACCTCGTCCATTTGGTGGACGACTTGCTGGATGTCGCGCGCGTCACTCGCGGCAAGGTCGTGATCGAGCGCGCACTGGTTGACCTGGCGGAGGTCACGCAAGCCGCCTTCGATGCTTACGCGCTGCGCGCTCGGCAGCGTGGCCTCAGCTACCGCCTGAGCCCGGCTCAGCTCCCGGTCTACGTGCTGGGCGATCGCCAGCGCCTGGAGCAAGTGCTCGGGAACCTGCTCGCCAACGCCATCAAGTTCACGCCGGCCGGCGGCAGCGTGGAGGTCCAAGTCCTCGTCGAAGCGGACAACGTTCGGGTGGCAGTCATCGACACCGGCGTCGGCCTCGCGCCGGAGATGCTGCACTCCGTCTTCGCGCCGTTCACGCAGGTGGATTCCTCGTTGGATCGCTCGCAAGGAGGCCTCGGCTTGGGGCTCGCGCTGGTCCAGAGCTTGATTGAGCTCCACGGGGGCAAGGTGCAAGCCCAGAGCGCAGGCTTGGGCCATGGCTGCCGCTTCGAGCTGCAACTGCCGCGTGTCGAGGCCGAGCCGCGAAAAGTGCCCGCTACCCAGCCGTCCAAGGCGCGCACGGATCCGCTGAGCGTGGTCGTGATCGAAGACAACGAAGACGTTCGTCACCTCTTCGCGCAGTCCCTCGCGGAGGCCGGGCACTCCGTGACCTGCGCGATGGATGGTCCACGCGGCTTGGAGGCGCTGCTCGCGCTCCGGCCGGACGTGGCGTTCGTGGACGTCGGTCTGCCCGGCTTCGATGGCTACGAGGTGGCGCGCCGTGCACGCTCTTCGGGCTCGCGCTCGCACCTCGTGGCGCTCACTGGCTACGGTCAGAGCAGCGACAAGCAGCGCGCCGTGGCAGCCGGCTTCGACGAGCACCTGGTGAAGCCGGTGCTGGATGAGGACCTACGGCGCAGCCTGGAGCGCGCGCGGCGCGAGCTCTGAGTCGTCACTCAGTTGCTGCAGCGGGCCACGGGGTAGCCGCAGGGGCTCTCGCAGTGGCATCTCGTGTCGGCCGCGCCGTTCGCGAGCCCCCAAGCATCGAAAAGCGGGTACGGCTCCAGGGCGCAAGCCGGTAGCCCATCCTGCGCCAAGAACGCCACGTTGCCTCCCACCTCGACGAGGTTGTCGAACCTCACGCTCGACAGCGCGACGTTTTGCAAGATGAAGACGTCGCTGCCGACGGTCTTCAGGTCGCGCACGTCCAACTCGACGAGGTTGGAGCCGTGGTAAATCCACAGCGAGCCGTCGATCCGCTCCAAGCTCGGCAGGCGCAGGTGCGTGGCTAGGCTAGGGGGCTCGGACGGGCTGGCGTCCAGCATGAGGTCGCCCCCGATGCGTCGGAGGTTCGGCAGGTAGAGCGGCCCCGCGTACGACGGCAGGATGATCAGCGAGCCCATGAGCTCGGCGGTGCTCGCGAGCTTGGTGGCGTCGGCCTCTGAGGCCAGCTTCACGTCGCCCCTGAGCGTGCCTCCGTCCACGGGCTCGGCAGGGACGAAACAGCTCCCGCTCCCAGTGCCGGCCGACGCGTCCAGGCCGCCAACACCACTCCCCGCCATCGCCGCGCCGCCGCCAGGTGACATACCAGCCGCGGAACCGTGCAGCTCGCGCACGTCCGTCGCGCCCCCGCAGGCAGCGACGCCCGAGCACGCGAACGCCAGCGCAAACCCTTTAACCCATCCCCTCAAATGCACGAAAGCGGAGGGCGGGCGCATCAGCCCGTACCCTCCGCCTTCTGCCCCCCCAAGGGACCCATTCAGGTCAGGATTTCGTCCAGCGTCTTGCTGGTCTTGTCCCAGGTGCCCCACGAGGTCACGTTGAGGCCCATCAGCTTTTGCATGGTGAGCCCGAGCTCCGTCACCTTGCGTCCCGGCAGGCGGAGGAACTTGTTGCCAGGCAGCTTGCCGCCAGCCTTGCCCATCAGGACGATGTGGTAGTTCGTCATGATGTGGTTCTTCGGCTCGGCGACGTCGCTGATGCCGTAGATGAGGGTGTTGTCCAGCAGCGTACCGGCGCCCATTGGCGTCGCCTTCATGCGCTTCACCAGATCGGCATACTGGCTCATGATGTAGCGCTCGATCTTGCGCGGCTCCTGACCATCCGAGCCGTGCGTGTAAGCGTGGTGAGCGCCGTTGATCTGGATGTCCGGGTACGAGCTGTCGCTGCGCGGGCCGGACCACAGGTGAGTGTAGACGCGCGTCAGATTGCAGGAGAGCGCGGCCACGATCAGGCTGTTGATAGCCTCGCTCTTGGCGGTCATCTGCGCGAGCGTCATCGGCGCGTCCGGTACCTCGCACGACGTGGTGCCGCCGCCGCTGCCGCCGCTGCCGCCTGAGCCGCCGCCGTTGTTGTTGCCGTTCGGATTCGGGAGGCGCATCTCGAGCGCCCGGATACCCTCCAGGTGGGACTCGATGCGCTGCGCGTCCGCCGCACCAACCGTCTTCTGGAGCCGAGTGGCGTCCGCCAGCACGGCGTCGAGCACGCTGCGGCGCGTCCGGAACGTGATGTCCGAGGGAACGCCAGAGCCGCCGCCCGCGCCCGTTCCGCCGGTGCCGCCCGGCAACGGTGCCTCAAAATCACCGAACAGAGTGTCGAAGATGACCTTCGGGTCGCGCTTGGGCGGCAGGAAGTCGTTCTTGCCGCGGTGCGCGAGGTTGCTGCCGACGGTGCCCATGGCCACGTCGCCCGTGAACGGGATCATGCCCGTCTCGAACGACTTGAAGGGCGGCGGCTTGATGCCCGCATCCATCGCCTGCTTCTGCAGGGCGTCGGCGATCGTTTGGTCGATCGTGGGCTGGTATTGCGAGGAGTTCGCGGTCTCGAACTGATTGCCGAAGCGGTCGATCTCGGCGATCGTGTTGCAGATGTTGCCGTCGCCGCCGGCGAGCACGTAGACGACGCCCCAGCCGTGACCCTTGAACTTGGCATCGAGCATGTCGAGGCCGGTCACGAACGTCATGTGGCTCTTGACGTCCTCGAACTCCTTCAGGGCGTCCGGGAGCTGCCAGGAGGCACCCGAGCCCGTAGGAGTCCAGATATCCGTATGGATACCGTTGCCCCAGAACCAGATGCCGAAGGACGTCGGCAACGGGTCGCCAGCAGCGAAGGCCGTGCCGTTGCTGTTGCACATGGCCTCGAGCACGGGGAGCCACATGGCCACGCCGATGCCACCGAGCGCGCCTCGCAGCGCGAACCGCCGAGAAACTTTCAGGTTTTTTAGCAGCTCAACCATGATCTTACTGGGTCTCCGCTGATAGACGGGCCGCGGGTGCGGAACGGAAGGCGTCGCTAGCGACGAAGTCGGTAATGAATTCGCGCCAGTTGTAGTTCTTGGCGGCCAAGGTCTCTCCGAGCTGAGCGATGAGGGGCGCGTCCGCCGTGGCGTCCACACGGCCATTCGCGTTGCGATAGAAGTTTGTCATCATGCAGGAGAGCACGCGCTTGTTCTCGCTGAAGACCTGACCCATCTCGGCCAAGCCGTCAAAGGCCACGCCGTCGAGCGTGCCAGTCGCGTCGATGGTCAGGCCGTGCTCCGTCTCGCGGTACTGACCGATGGAGTCGAAGTGCTCGAGCGCGAAGCCGAGCGGATCGAACAAAGCGTGGCAGCTCTTGCAGGACGGGTTCGTCCGGTGCAGATCCAGCCGCTGCCGCTCCGTCAGGTTGGGATCCTTGGGTAGCTCCGTAGGCACGCCGTCCGGTGGGGCCGGCGGGACCTGGCACAGGAACCGACTGGAGATGAACACGCCACGACGAGTGGGCGAGTTGTGATCCGTCAGCGAATGGCCTGCCAGCACGGCAGCCTGGCCCAAGATACCGGCGCGGCCCGTCTCCGGACCGAGCGTGATCTGCGCGAAGCCCGAGGCCGGAGCCTGCACGCCATAGATGGGCGCGAGCGTCGCATCCACGAAGGTTTGCCGGCTGTTGAAGAACGACCGCACATCCGCGCCGGGCGCCAGGACCACGTCCTTGATGAAAAGCTTGGTCGCCTGCAGCATCGAGGTCTGCAGGGCGGGGCTGAAGCTCGGGAACAGCTCCTTGCTCTTCTCGACCACCGACACGAGACGCGCCTCGGAGAACTCGTCGAAGAACGTCGCCATTCCGTCGGCGGCCCCCGGCTCATTCAACAGCGCGGCCGCGGCAGCCTTGACGCCCTCGGCAGTATCCAGCTGGCCAGAGGCAGCGGCGGCGAGCAGCGCTTCCTTCGGCGGCGCACCCGTCAAGAGGAAGGCGAGGCGCGAGGCCATCGACGGGCCGTCGTACTTGAGGCGGCCGATCGACGTGTCGAGCGAGCTGACCTCGATGCGATACAGGAAGTACGGCGACTGCAGGATGCCGGACACGATGGCGGCCAGGCCAGGTCCTGCGGCGCCCGCCAGCTGGGCCGTATCCTTTCCGACCTTCAGCCATTGATCGACCTCTTCCTGCACCAGATCCCGCCGGAAGGCGCGCTTGCCGAAGCTCTGGATGAAGGTGACGACGCAGGCATCGTTCAGGTCCGCCTGGGGCTGACAGCCGACGAGCGTTGCCCAGCGGCTGGCGTCCGCAAACACCTCAGTTGCGATGGCTCGGCTCGTGGACTCGTAAAGTTCCACGGACGGCGTATTGATGGCCACCTCACCGGCGCCGACCGAGCTGAAGCCGGACGTGAACAGGTCATCCGGGAGCTTGAGCTCAGCGCTGATGCTGCCGAACAGCGCTTCAACCGCTCGGCGGTACTCCGCCTTGGTGAGCACGCGCAGCTTGGGACCGCCGTTCTCGAG
>JAEYOT010000377.1 GCA_023411445.1 Pseudomonadota bacterium | reverse complement strand
TCGTAGAGGAACTCGAGGCAGTACCAGGTGTCCTTCAGCAGCTTCACGCCGCCCTCGCACATGTACTGGCCGCCGTTGGAGAGCAGCTCTTTGTCGTCGCTGCTGCGGTTGAGCTCCAGCTGGCACTTGTGCTCGCCGATGCGGATGTACACGCCGTCGTTGGGATCACCCGTGCTCTTGGCGGCCGCCACGTAGGTGTTGTGGCCGTCCTGGATGTCCGTGTCGCTGCGGAGGTAGACGCGGCCCCAGAACTTGCTCGGGACGGTCACCCCCAACATTTGGCTGTAGTCGGTACCGGCGACCTTCAGGCCGCGGCTGCCGTTCCGGCCGCCCGCGCTGTCCAACGTGATGAACTTCTGCGTGGCGCGCAGGTACTCGGGGAAGAAGACCAGCTTATCGGGGATGGTCTCCGCTTCGAAGTCCGTACAAAAGATGTCGCAAGGGGCGCTCGGGCCACCGCCGCCCGCGCCGCTGCCCGCAGTCCCTGAGCCCGCAGTCCCTGAGCCCGCAGTGCCCGAGCCCGCGACTCCGACGCTACCGGCGCTGCCGCCCATGTCTTGACCAGCGACGGGTGTCGCTCCGGCACTGCCACCCGACGGCGCGCCGCCGCCGTTGCCCGAGCCCGCGCTCGTGCTGCCGCCGACACCGGAGCCGCTGGTCCCGGGCGCGCCGGCGCTGGAGCCTGGCGCTGGGTCGTCCCCAGAAGAGCTACAAGCTAGGAGCGAACAAGCCGTGATCCATGACACCAAGCTCAGCGCGGCACGCGACATGGGCTCACTGTGTAGGATGGCCCGGCGATCTGCAACCGGTTCCGCACGCAGATCGTAGGGCAAGAAGCCCGTCCGCCTCACATTGACGCACCACGGCGGAGCATTGAGGTTGAAGTTTTCGACCAGTAACCTGAAGCGATGATGAGCCGACGATGGGGCTGGCCGCTGCTCTCGGTGCTACTGCTCGGCAGCGGCTGCGGCGGAGACGCGGGTGCCGCGGGCAGCGAAGCGGGCGAGGGGAGCGGGGGCAGCGCAGCGCAGGGCGGCAGCGGCGCGGCTAGCGCTGGCCGCGGGGGAAGCCAAGCGGCAGCGGGCGCTGGTACCGGTGAAGAGCCCAGCTATGGCCGCTTCGGCGAAGCGGAGACTACCTTCACGTTGCCGCGGCCAGCGGGCGATGCCCCGGCGCTCTATCATCCAGACCTCGCCAAGGACTTCCCCGACGTCGACTGGTCGACGCTCGATCGCCTCTACGTCCCGGCGGGTGAGTACAAGACGATCTTGCTCGGCAACCTGCCAGAGCGCTCCGCGCAGCGACCGCTCGTGATCACCAACCGAGACGGCCAGGTGAGGGTCGGCGGGCACGCCGCCAACTACGTGATGTCGCTCACGGGCGGGAAGAACTGGATCTTGACTGGCCGCTACGATCCGGATTCTCAGACCGGGGATGCCGGCTTCCGCGGTCACGCTGAAGGCGCCTACGCGCATAGCCAGGGCAGCTACGGCTTCTTGATCGACGACCGCTTCAGCAAGGACGGCCTGAGCGGCCTGGCAATCGGCGGAAAAGCCAGCGATTTCGAGCTGGACTGCCTGGAGATCACCGGCGCCGAGTTCGCCGGCATCATCGCCAAGACCGACGACGACGGCGCGGCGCTGATGCGTAACGTGAAGGTCCACGACCTTTACGTCCACGACGTAGGCTCTGAGGGCATTTATTTCGGCAGCACGCAGGCCCAGCCGCAGCATGCCTTCGAGAACCTGCAGATCTACGACAATCGCTTCCTGCGCGCCGGCACCGAGGCGCTGCAAGTAGGGCAGCAAGGTGACGGCTGCGAGGTGCACCACAACGTGCTCGGCCCCGCGGCCATCCGTTGGCGCTCCGCGTTCGCGAAGTACCAGGACGGCAACGTGCAATACGGCCAGCGCTACGGCTCCGGGAGCTTCCACCACAACATCGTGATCGGGACCGGCGATTTGTTCGTGGAGCTATTCCCGACTGCGGTAGAGGGCGACGAGCACGGCAGCGCCGACACCATCGCCTTCACCGACAACTACTTCTCGGATACCTCCTCCAGCGGGGTGTACACCCACGCGCAGGAGAACGGCGTGACCATTCGCTTCGAGCGCAACAGCTTCCGCGGCTTTCACTTCGACTACGACGAGGTGTACCCGGACGCGAAGACGCCCGTACAAGTCTTTGGCGTCGGCTCGAATACGCTGAACCCGCACGTGCTCCGGAGCAACCTGGTCGACGCGCCGTTCCCGTTCATCCTCTACGAGCTCCCGAGCGTGACCCACGAGGACAATGAAGAGTCGGAGGTGCCGCCGGTCGAATTTCGCGAGTTTATGACGCCTGAGCTGGACGCCAACTACAGGCGCCTCGAATGGTGGACGGACGTGGCTACTTTGCACCCGGAGCAAGTGGCAGTTCACTACGCGGAGGGCGCCGTTGTCGCACACCGCGGCGGGCTCTACCGCGCGCTGGCGGACAATACAGGACAGCCTCCCGATCAGAGCCCAGGCGTCTGGGAGGCGCTGCCGCCGCCG